>NZ_JBSHBL010000018.1:92222-155289 GCF_053611985.1 Streptomyces sp. NPDC054770 | reverse complement strand
ACATCGACCCCGAGCTCACGGGTCACCTCCGTCGGCGTCATCTGACCATGCTCGTCCAGAACCGGCACGGTCTCCTTGAACGTGCCCTGCCCCGAAAAACGCAGCACGTCACAGACCGGCCGGTCGGCGGCCAGGTACTCGCAAAACTCACTGATCCCGCCGTCGAAACGGAACGACTCCTCACCCTTGCCGCCACCCGATCCCAGACCGTACTCATCACGGACCACGATCGTCAGGCCGGGCACCAGGAACGCCGTCTGACGAGCCCGCTGATGCAGCGTCTCCAACGACAGCTCGGCATCCTTCAGGAAGATCTGCCGATCAGCCCAGTACCGCACCCGCGTACCACTGCGAGTCTTGGGCACCCTCTTGGTCTTGCGCATGCCTTGGGCGGGGGTGAAGGAGGCGTCGGCTCCGGGGCCGGTGTAGGTGCCGGGTGTGCCGCGGCGGAAGCTGATGGCGTGCGTGCGGCCGTACCGGTCGACCTCGATGTCCAGCCGGGCGGAGAGCGCGTTCACCACAGAGGCACCGACGCCGTGCAGACCGCCGGAGGCCGCGTAGGAGCCGCCACCGAACTTTCCGCCGGCGTGGAGTTTGGTGTACGCGATCTCGACGCCGGACAGGCCGGTGCGGGGGTCGGTGTCCACGGGAATGCCACGGCCGTTGTCGGTGACTTCGACGGAGCCGTCGTCGTGGAGGATGACCTCGATGTGGTCGCAGGCGCCGGCCAGGGCCTCGTCGACGGAGTTGTCGATGACCTCCCACAGGCAGTGCATCAGACCGCGGCTGTCGCTGGATCCGATGTACATGCCGGGGCGTTTGCGTACGGCTTCCAGTCCTTCGAGGACCATCAGGTGCCGCGCCGTGTAGTCGGAACCGTCCTGAGGGCGGCTGCCGGCGGCCGGGACGGGGAGTGTGCTCACGCAGTGCTCTCCTTGGCAACAGGGGTGGTGGCGGGGCTTCGGGTTCGGGTCGCGCGTCCGCGAGGAGGCGGGAGCATGATCCGGGGTCGGATGGTCAGATATCCAGGAAGCGGACGTCCTTGGCGTTGCGCTGGATGAAGTGGCGGCGGGCTTCGACGTCCTCACCCATCAGGACGGCGAAGAGGTCGTCGGCGACGGCCGCGTCATCGAGGGTGACCTGGCCCAGGACCCGGTGGTCGGGGTCCATGGTGGTGACCCGCAGTTCCTCGGCGTTCATCTCGCCCAGGCCCTTGAAGCGCTGGATGGAGTCGTCCTTGATCCGGCGGCCGTCCTGCCGGCCCCGTTCCAGGAGGAAGTTGCGTTCGCGGTCGGAGTAGGCGTAGTCGACGTGGTCCCGGCTCCACTTGATCTTGTACAGCGGCGGGCGGGAGAGGTAGACGTGGCCCTCCTCGACCAGTGGGCGCAGGAAACGGAACAGGAAGGTCAGCAGCAGGGTGTTGATGTGCTGGCCGTCGACGTCGGCGTCCGCCATCAGAATGATCTTGTGGTAGCGGAGTCTGGCGATGTCGAAGTCCTCGTGGACGCCCGTGCCCAACGCGGAGATGATCGCCTGGATCTCCTGGTTGTGCAGGATCTTGTCGATCCGGGCCTTCTCGACGTTGAGGATCTTGCCGCGGATCGGGAGGATCGCCTGGTACTGCGGGTTGCGGCCGGACTTCGCCGAACCGCCGGCGGAGTCTCCTTCCACGATGAAGATCTCCGACATCGCCGGGTCGTTCGACTGGCAGTCGGACAGCTTGCCCGGCAGCGCCGCCGTTTCCAGCAGGCCCTTGCGGCGGGTCAGGTCGCGCGCCTTGCGGGCCGCGACCCGGGCCGTCGCCGCCTGGACGGCCTTGCGCACGATGTCCGCGGCCTCGTTCGGGTTGCGGTCGAACCAGTCGGCCAGATGCTCGTGGACGATCTTCTGGACGAAGGTGCGCGCGTCGGTGTTGCCGAGTTTGGTCTTGGTCTGGCCCTCGAACTGCGGTTCGCCGAGCTTGACCGAGATGATCGCGGTCAGGCCCTCGCGGATGTCCTCGCCGGAGAGGTTCGCGTCCTTTTCCCGCAGCAGCTTCTTCTCCCGCGCATAGCGGTTGACCACGGTGGTCAGGGCCGTGCGGAACCCTTCCTCGTGGGTGCCGCCCCCATGTGTGTGGATCGCATTGGCGTAGGAGTACACACTGTCGGTGTACTGGCCGTTCCACTGGAGGGCGATCTCGGCCGACAGCAGCCGCCCCGTGTCCTCGGCGGCGATGGTGATGACCGAGGGATGGACCGGCTCGCCCTTGCGGGCATTGAGGTGGGCGACGAAGTCGGTGATGCCGCCGTCGTAGCGGTAGGCGACCGTCTTCGCCGCCGGGTCCGAGTCGGCTTCGTCGGCCGCGGCCGTCGCACGCGCGGAGGGCCGTTCGTCGGTGAGGGTCAGGGTGAGACCACGATTGAGGAAGGCCATTTCCCGGAAACGCCTGGCCAGCGTCTCGAAGGAGTACTCGGTGGTCTCGAAGATGCCGCCGTCCGCCCAGAACGTCAGCGAGGTGCCCGTGCGGGAGGTGGCCTCGTGGCGGGCCAGCGGGGCGATGGGAGCGCCGCCCCTGTAGTCCTGCGTCCAGCGGTGGCCGTCGGTCCAGATCTCCGCCGACAGCCTGGTCGACAGGGCGTTGACCACCGACAGGCCCACACCGTGCAGACCGCCGGAGACCGCGTACCCGCCGCCCCCGAACTTCCCGCCCGCGTGCAGCACGGTCAGCACCACCTCGACGGCCGGCCGGTTCTCCCCCGGGGGGATCCCCACCGGGATGCCGCGGCCGTTGTCGACCACCCGCACTCCGCCGTCGGCCAGAATCGTCACGTCGATCCGGTCGGCCACCCCGGCCAGTGCCTCGTCCACGGAGTTGTCCACGAGCTCCTGCACGAGATGGTGCAGGCCCTGTTCTCCCGTGGTGCCGATGTACATCCCGGGCCGCTTGCGCACGGCGTCCAGGCCTTCCAGAACCGTGATCGCGTTGGCGTCGTACGACGCCACCCCCACAGGGCCGGGCTGCTGGGATTCGGCGGTGACAGTGGCGGTGGCGGTGCGAGTGTCGTACGTGGTCACGGACGCTCTCTTTCGGGCATGGCGGACCGCGCTCCGGCACCACGGTGCGGGAGCGGCCGGACAGTTGACGGAGACAGGGCACGGCAACCCAAACAGGACCCGGAGGCGCACCGAACTCAAGGCAGGTGACCGCCGGGACACCGTCCAAGATACCGGAGACACCCCTCATCGCAGGGGCGGGAGTGCCTCCATATGCCGCCGTGCGACCCTTGGAGCACGGAAGCCAATCCCCCCTGCACCGGAGGCGCGAAGATGCGGCAGACGGCCACCCAGGGGCTTTCTTGACGCCATGTCACGTGGCGCCTCAGACACTTTTTCCGGCGTAACTTTCCGCGGTCACCGGTCGGCGTTGCGTCAGGCCACGCGCCGGCCGCGCCGGCTTCGCGCTCCGGCGGAAGCGAGTGCTCCTCGCCGCGTGACGGGGCAGCTGCACATCAGACCGAGGCTTTGGCGGCGACGCGGGCCAGCAGCTTGTCGCGCACGGATGGCCATTCGTCCGCGAGGACGCTGTAATAGAGCGAATGACGGCGCGTGCCGTCCTGGCGCACCATGTGACTGCGCAACGTCCCTTCACAGGTCAGCCCCAGCCGGGTCAGGGCCCGCTGGGAGCGCACGTTGAGGTTGTCGGTCCGCAGGGCGATGCTCATCGCTGCACCGTAGCTTCGGACTCTCGGGTCCCACACCGACACTGAGCCGTGCGTCCCAACCGATCCGGGCTGCTGGACCGCGCCGACGGCGACGCGTTCGACATGGATGCCAGGGACTTCGTAGGCCGTCGCCTCCCCGGAGATCTTCCTCCGCCAGGGACCGCGTGAGCCAGACGTGGTGATCTCGCTCGCCAGCCTTCACGGCCGGTCTCGTCCGTCGGTTCGACGGGATGACCTGAGCACCGCCCTGACCGAACAAGGCATCTACGACGAACTCGCCGACGGTGCACGGACATTCGCCGTACTCGTCGCGTACGGCGAGTGCCGGGGCCTGCTGAAGTGGGCCGCGACCGTCGCCACGGTCGTCAGCGACGGCAAACAGGCACTACGTGGTGACGCCGTGCTTCACAACGACTTCAGCTCCTGCAACTCCTGCAGTTCCTTCTCGCCGAGCAGGTCGAGGAGGTACTGGCCGTAACCGCTCTTGAGCAGTGGGCCGCTGAGTTCCCGCAACTGGTCGTTGCCGATGAGGCCGCAGCGCCAGGCGACCTCTTCCACGCAGCCGATCTTGAGGCCCTGGCGTTCTTCCACCACACGCACGTACTCCGATGCCTGGACCAGCGAGGTGAACGTTCCCGTGTCCAGCCAGGCGGTGCCCCGGTCGAGTGCGGTCACCCGCAACTGACCCCACCTCAGATACGTTTCGTTGACGGCGGTGATCTCCAGCTCGCCACGCCGGCTCGGCGCCAGGTCGCGTGCGACCTCCAACACCCGGTTGTCGTAGAAATACAGCCCCGGTACGGCGTACCGGGACTTGGGACTGGCCGGCTTCTCCTCTATGGAGACGGCATTGCCGACCTCGTCCAACTCCACTACCGCGTAGGCCCTGGGGTCGGCGACAAGGTAGGCGAAGATCCGGCCCCCGGTGGGGTCCCTGTACTGACGCAGCCGAGTTCCCAGGCCCGCGCCATGAAAGATGTTGTCCCCGAGAACCAGGGCCACCGACTGGTCGCCGATGAAGTCGGCGCCCAGGACAAACGCCTGCGCGATGCCCTCGGGCTGCTTCTGGACCGCGTACTCAAGACGCAGGCCCAACTGCGAGCCGTCGCCGAGGAGACGGCGGAACTGGCACTGGTCCTCGGGGCGCGTGATCACCAGTATTTCCCGTATGCCGGCCATCATCAGCGTGGTCAGCGGGTAGTAGATCATCGGCTTGTCGAAGACCGGTATCAGCTGCTTGGAAACACCCCGGGTGACCGGCCACAGCCTGGATCCGGTACCGCCCGCAAGAAGGATTCCCCGCATCGCATCCGAGGGAGGGACAACGGCAGTCACCGGCGGCCCTGTCCCTCCGCCTCCTTTCCGACCTTCTCGCCGCCATGAGCGCGGCCTACGACGTCACAGCCCCGATTCCGCCGATATCACGCGCGGTTCGGGTATGGGAACGATGAAGCGGCCGCCGTTCTCCAGAAACAGCTTCTCCTTGCTGATGATCTCCGGCGCATAGTTCCACGCCAGCAGCAGGTAGTAGTCCGGTACATGGTCGCCCGCCTGTTCCGGCGACCAGATCGGAACTCCGGACCCCGGTAGGAGTTTTCCCTGTTTCAGAGCTGTCGTGTCGCTGCAGAACAGGATCTCCTCATGCCCCAGCCCGCACGCGACCAGCAGTGCACTGCCTTTGGTCGGTGCACCGTATCCAGCCACCGTCCTGCCCTCGGCCACCACGCCGCGGACCAGTTCCCGGATCTGCGTGCGCACCCGTTCCGTACGCTCGGCGAACTCCCGGTACGTGCTCTCCTCCGCGACGCCCTGGTTTCGCTCCTCCGCGAGCATCTCGGCGACAGCGGGTCGCACCTCGTAGTCGGCGGTGACCGGGGCGGCGAAGACGACGATCGAGCCGCCGTGCACATCGGCCGTACGTACATCCACGACGCGAAGACCGTGCGACTCGAACAGCCTGCACAGCGCGCCAAGCGAAAAGTACGAAAGGTGTTCGTGGAAGATGGTGTCGAACTGATTGTTCGCCAGCAGTTCCATCAGATAGGGAACTTCCACGAAGAACAGGCCGTCGGGCGCCAGCAGGGCGGAGACTCCGTTGAGGACTTCGTGAATATCGTGGATATGGGCGAAACATTGGCGCCCGAACACCAGCCGCGCCGAACCGTGTCCAGCCGCGATCTCCTGGCCGACTTCGGCAGTGAAACCAGCGGGAATCGTCTCCACACCGCGGTCGTTGGCGATGTCGGCGAGGTTGCGTGCGGGATCGACGCCGACCACCCGCATGCCGGCCTTCTGGAAGAGCTCCAGATGGGCACCGGTGTTACTGCCGAACTCGACGACGAGATCCTCATCGGTCAGGCCGATCCACCGGATGCACAGTTCGACAAGCTGCCGCATGTGCTGGATGATCGAGCCCGCGTCCGAGGCGACGTAGCGATAGTGCCCGAAAAGGACATCCGGTTCGATGACATGTCGCAGTGTCATCAGCCAGCATTCCCGGCACACGACGACATCCAGCGGGAACAGGGGCTCGGTCCCTGGGTCGTCTTCCTTGCCGAGCAGGTTTCCGGCCAGAGGTGTCGATCCGAACGAGACCACGTCAAGCCAGTCGTTGTGCCCGCACACCCGGCACTCCTTGATGGCCCGCACGATGTCCTGCATCTCTTCTTCCCCCTCAAGAACTGTCCTGTACGGCATCCCGTTCGCGCTGTACGCCCCCGTTCCTTTTGAGCGGTTCCCACCAACCACGGTGCGCGCGGTACCACTCCACCGTCTCCGCCAGCCCGTCCGTGAACGCGACACGGGGCGAGAAACCGAGTTCCGTACGGATTTTGGTGGTTTCCAGCGAATAGCGGAGATCATGCCCGAGCCTGTCCGGAACATGCCGCACCATGTCCCAGCCGACACCGCAGACCGCGAGGATGTGCTCGGTCAGTTCGAGATTGGTCAACTCGGTGCCACCGCCGATGTGGTACACCTCGCCGGGCCGGCCGCCCAGGAGCACCAACTGGATGGCGCGGCAGTGGTCCGACACGTGCAGCCACTGCCGGCGGTTGTGGCCGTCGCCGTACACGGGAACCTGCTGCCCGTCCAGGAGGTTGGTCGTGAACAGCGGGATCAGCTTCTCCGGATACTGGTACGGACCATAGTTGTTGGTGCATCGGGTGACCACGACGTCGAGCTGCCGGGTCCGGTGCCAGGCCAGCGCCAGCAGGTCTCCCGCCGCCTTGGCCGCCGCGTACGGCGCGTTCGGGGCCACCGGGGACACCTCGGTCCAGGCACCCTCGGAAATCGATCCGTACACCTCGTCGGTCGAGACGTGGACGAACCGTCCCAGTCCGTGGCGGGAAGCCGCTTCCAGCAGCACCTGCGTGCCCAGTGCGTTCGTACGGACAAACGAAGCGGCACTGTCGATCGAGCGGTCCACATGCGTCTCGGCAGCGAAATGCACGATCGCGTCGTGTCCGGCCACCACATCGTCGACCAGGCCCCGGTCACAGATGTCGCCTTGCACGAACCGGTAATTCTGCAGGTCCGCAATCGGTGCCAGGTTGAGCTCGTTGCCGGAGTACGTCAGTTTGTCCAGAACGGTGATATGGGTTCCCGATGAGCCCGGCAGAGCGCCACGCAGGGTGGCCCGGACGAACTCCGAGCCGATGAAGCCGGCACCGCCCGTCACCAGAAGTCGCATTCGCGGCACCTCCTTTCTCCTACTCGAGGAAAACTACGGTTCGTCGTCGACCAGAAGGGAGAACGACTGCTCCAGGGCGGCAGTCCAGTGCCGAATCGGCGTCAGCCCGACCTCGGTCCAGGCGGCGTGCCCCAACACCGTGTACCGGGGGCGCAGTTCGCCGCCGACCACTTGGTCGCTGCGCACCGGGCGGATTCGTCCGGGATCCGCGCCGAGCAGCCGGAAGACCATCCGGGCGACGTCGTACCATGTGGTCTCGCCCGAGCTGGTTCCGTGGAACACTCCGGATGCGCCGCGCCGGACGAGTGCCACGATCTGTTGTGCCAGATCCACGGTCCACGTCGGCTGGCCCCACTGGTCGTCCACCACGTCCACCGTCTTGCGCGTCTGCTCCAGCCGGACCATCTTGCGAATGAAGTTCGTGCCATGTCGCCCGTACAGCCAGGCGGTTCGCACGACCGTCCCGCCCTCCGGCAGCACTTCGAGCACAGCCTGTTCGCCGGCCCGCTTCGTCCGGCCGTACGCATTGATCGGGCTGGTGGCCGCACTTTCGGCGTAGGGCCGGCGGCTCGCGCCGTCGAAGACATAGTCGCTGGAAAGGTGGACCAACCGTATCGAACGATCGCCGCATATCGAAGCCAGCTCTCTCACGCCCCTTCCGTTTACAAGAAGGGCCTCCGCTTCGCTGGTCTCCGCTTCATGAAATCGCGTCCATGCCGCGCAATTGATGATCGTCGTCGGCTGATACCTGGAGACAACGGATCGGATCGACAAGCGGTCGGTGATGTCGAGTTCCTGCCGGGTGGCAGCAATCACTGGTTCGTTCAACCCTCGCAAAACCCCCACCAAATCCCTGCCGAGCATTCCTTCCGCACCAGTAACTAACCACCGATTCACCATATGAGCTTCCAGTCCCACGTTGGTAGTTGTCAAGGCGAATGAGACAGTGGGTGGTTATTGAGTAGTTATGGCTGAGGTTTACGGGGGACGTTGATCGGCATGGCGGAGAAGTACTGGAGCGTGGGCTCTCCGGCACGCCCTCGGCTGTCCTAGCTCGTCAGGGCGGGGGTCTGGGACGGGAGTGCGGGCGCCATGGCCACGAGGTCGGGGTTGCGGGCCAAGGTGGCCTCGTGCAGCGGCTGGTAGCTGTTCCAGCCCAGCAAGTGCGAGCCGAGCTGCCGGCCTGTCAGGCGCGCCACCTCATCGGGGATCAGCTCCGGGGTCCCGGCCGCGTCTGCCAGCAGCTGGACATGGCAGCAGGTGTCCAGGAGCGTGAACCACCAGGCGGCGGCGTCGAGCGTCTCTCCGACGGTGACCAGACCGTGGTTCTTCATCAGGATCGCCTTGTGCCCGCGTAGCTGTTTGGCGATCCTGCGCCCGTCGTCCTTGGCGAGGACCAGACCCGTGTAGTCGTCGAACACCTCGTGGTCCTCGAAGAACGGGCACGCGTCCTGGGTCAGCGGGGGCAGCTTGCGGGCGAAGGCGGAGAAGGCACGGCCGTAGACGGTGTGCAGGTGGATGACGGCCTGGACGTCGGGACGCGCCCGATGGATCTCGGCGTGGATGTTGAACGCGGCGATGTTCACGCGGCGTTGCCCCTCGACGGTCTCGGTGCTTTCGCCGTCGACACGGATCAGGTCCGCCGGTGTGATGGTGGAGAAGGGGTGGGCCAGCGGATTGGCCCAGTAGGTGTCGGCGTGTTCCGGGTCGGCGACGGTGATCAGGCCGGCGAGGCCGTCCTGGTCGAAACCGAGGCGGGCGAAGTGCCGCAGCGCGACGGCGTGCCGGAACTTGAGGTAGGCGCGGTGTTCGTCGTGGGTGTCGAACACCGGCGGGTGACGGAAGTAGTCGTCTCCGGGCATGTTCGCCAGAGCCTTGCTCATCGGGCGCCTCCTGTGGTCGATCCCGTGTGCTGGTGAAGTGCGCGAAGGTCGTGGTCGCGGCCTTCCTCACCGTGGAAGAGGCAGTTCCAGCCGGACAGGATCTCGGCCATGTTGCCGGTGTAGCTGCGTTCGGCCTTGATGTAGTCGCCGCTGCGGCCGAACGACCAGCCGATGACGTTGCACTCCTCCGGGTCATGACTGGGCGCCACCTCGAGGAACGTGGCGATGCGAGCGGGGATGCGAGGCAGCGCGTTCTTGGGCACTTTCAGGGCGTAGAAGCAGACCCGCTCGATGACGCCGCTCTCCAGGTCGAGGGTGATGGCGACGCAGTAGTCCTCGGGCAGGTACGCCAGGACCTCGTCCACGACATCCGCGGCCGGTGGTGTGCTGCCGGCCAGGGCATGGATGCGGGCGAACTGAGCGGCGTCCAGGGGGCCTTTGCCGCGGAAGTAGACGTTCGCGCTGTGGTGGCGCCAGTCCACCGCGGCGAACCGGATGTGCGCCAGACCCAGCGTGAGGAAGTCCTTCAACCGACCCTGCACCGGCTGCGGCAGGGCGGGAACGCTGAGAATGTCCTCGGCCGGCCTCAGGCCGCCGAAGTACAGCCATGTCTTGGCCAGGCCCCGCCCGGCGTCGAAGTCGCCCGACTGCACCGGCGCGCCGCCGTAGAGGCTGCTCCAGGCGTCCACGACAGGCACGGTCGGATGTGCGCCGTCCAGCAGCCCCGCGTCGATGGCCCGCCTGACGGTGTCCATCTTGAGGCGGGAGAAGAAGCGGTACGACAGCTGGTCGCCAGGCCGACTGGTGGTCTTCCATAACGTGGCGCCCTGGGCGAAGTTGTCACGGAAGGTCTCGAGGACGGTGTCGGTCAGGCGGTGCGCAATTGGCGCGCCGATCGCCACGGCGGTATCGCGTACATCGGCACGGAAACGGTCGCGGTCGAATTCCTGATCTATTGGGAGAGCGGGCATGACTTCCTCCGTCAGTCCTGGCCACCTCTGGGCATGGCGGCACATCGCACAGGCCAGGGCATTACTTGAGATTTACGGCGCAAGACACCATGAGTAGCGATGGGTGGCGCTCTCACGCGAGCGCACACAGGCCGTCGGTCTCTATCCTTATCAAATCACCGCGCAGCCCCAAAAGGGGCCCCGGCCTCGACCACCGCAGAGTGGGCGGCTCTGCCGCAGCAGTCCGCTGCGGCAGTGACGCTCGACATCGATTTCAGCAGCCCACAATGATCAGCTCACTGTGGACTACTTGGTGCGCTGCCAGTAGACACCGTCGCGGTCGATCTCGATCAGTTCGTCGGCGATGTCGAACTTCGCGCGGTATTCGTCCACCGCGTCTTTGCACGGCGGGCACATCATGTAGTCGTCCACGATGACATAGCCGCCGACGGACACCTTCGGGTAGAGATTGGTCAGGGTGTCCCAGGTGGATTCATACAGGTCCCCGTCCATCCGCAGCACGGCGAGCGCGTCGATCGGTGCGGTGGGCAGGGTGTCCTTGAACCAGCCCGGGAGGAACCGGACCTGCTCGTCGAGCAGGTCGTAGTTGCGGAAGTTGCGCCGGACCTCGTCCTCGGACACCGCGAGCACGGAATTGTGCCGATGCAGTGCCATCCGCTGGTCGCCGGGATAGCCGTCCGCACCGACGTCAGGAATGCCCTGGAAGGAGTCGGCGACCCACACGGTGCGGTCGCGCACGTCGTGGGCGCGCAGAATTCCCCGCATGAGGATGCACGCTCCGCCACGCCAGACCCCGGTTTCCGCCAGGTCACCGGGGATGTTGTTGGCAATAACGTCCTCGACACATTGCTGAATGTTGTCGAGACGTTTGATTCCGATCATCGTGTGCGCGTTCGCCGGCCAGTCGCGTCCCTCATTGCGAACCTCTTCCCGGTACGTCGAATCGCGGTGGGAGAAGTTCTTGTGGTGTGCGGGATCCTCGTACACCGTCCCGGCCAGCACCTTCTTCATGAGGTTCAGGTACAGCGACGAGTCGCTGCTCGTGGATTCCATGGGTTCTCCCCCAGCCGCGTCTACGTGCCTCAGCTCAGAAAACGTGCTCAGCAGCAGGACCGGCCCGCCGCTCAGGCGGCGGCCCGACGGGCGAAGCACTTGACCGTGGGAACGCCGTAGCCCCCGTCGTCGACCCAGATCCGCTGCTCGGACACCGGCGTCTCACCGGCCGCCTGGGCCAGGGCCTCGCGGTACTCCTCGAGCCGGGGCGCGTGGTGGTGAGCCAACGCCCAGACGGCCTGCATCTCCGAGTCCCAGGGCCTCTGGTTCAGGAACTGGAGCCACGTCCGGAACCCGGGCTCGTCGAAGTCGCTGATCTGCAGGAAGGAGCAGTTGAGGATGGCCCCTCCCGGCTTGACCAGGCGCAACATGGTGGCGAACCCCGCCGAGAGCCGGGTGATCCGGTGGAACGCATGCCGCGACACCACCAGATCCGCCTTCCCCACCAGATCCTCCATGCCGGCCAGGAGCTGCGCATCCCCGTGCCGGAACTCGACCGCCTTGCCCTGCTCGCCGACGTACTCCCGGGCGATACGGACCATGTCCTCCGAGAGGTCGACACCGACCAGGTTCAGCGACGGGAACCGGGAGCTGAGGATGATCTCCAACTCCCCCGAGCCGCAACACAGATCGACCACGGTCTGGCCGTCTGCGATGCCGGCACCGACCAGCAGGTCCACGAACTCGTCGTACTTGTGAAACGCCTGGGAGCCCATCCGGTGATAGGCCTCGGCCGCGGATCCGGTAATCGGTTCAGTCTTCATCTCGATGCCCCTCGTGTGCGTCGGTGAGCCGATCCCGGAAAAGACCGGCGTAGGTCGCTCTGCGAGAATTGGGGTCAACGGTGGCTGGAATTGGACTCTCGCCGATGCGGTAGTCCCGACTTCCTCAGACCGCTGACGATGAATCTTTAAAGGAGCCTACATGCCGCTTCGGCGATCTGCGACCACTTGCGATCCCTCTACCAACGGAAATACATGCAGCTCCTCGTACTCCCGCACTGGCTCTCCTATTCCGGCTGCACGGGACCGACAATGACGAACCGCTCCTGCCACAGGCCATAAAGCTCGGTCAGGAGTTCTTCCGTCAGGTCGACGCCGAGTCGGGCCAGCGGGGTGACACCGTCGGCGTGCGTCAGCAGGTCGTACATCGCGGCCGAGATCGCCGTATGGGGACCGCCGGTGTATTCCAGGTAGATCTCGTGCGAGACCCCGGGATCGCCCGGCTCGTGCGCCGACGCGCGGGCGAGCCGGCGGACGAGCCTCGTCACCGGGCGGAATCCGACGGTGAAGTCCTCCAGCTCCAAAGGCAGTTCGGTTCGCCTGCGAACCACGAAGTCCTCGATCACGAGCACGTCGAGGCTCGTCGTGAGGTAGCTCGCGAGTACGTCCTCGACGGACTGCACGATCGGCTCCGCGTTGTTGTTGAACGACGTGTTGAGCAGCACCGGGGTGCCGGTCAGCTCGCCGAAGCGCGTGACGAGCCGGTGGAACCGCGGATTCGACTCCTCGGCGACGACCTGGAGGCGCGCGCTGCCGTCGACGTGCGTCACCGCGCCGAGCAGCTCGCGGCGGTCCGCTCGCACCTGCACGACGAACGACATGAAGTCGTGGTGTCCCAAGGTCTCCGGCAGGTCGAAGTAGTCCGCGACCGACTCCGCGGTCACGACCGGGGCGAACGGGCGGAAGCTTTCGCGCTTCTTCACCATGGCGTTGATGCGCGTCTGGTTCTCCTTGGGGCGCGCGTCGGCGAGGATGCTGCGGTTGCCCAGCGCACGCGGCCCGAACTCCGAGCGGCCATGCGCCCAGCCGATCACCTCGCCGGCGGCGAGCAGGTGCGCGGTGGCCTCGACGACGTCGTCGGGACGCTCGACGTCGACCAGCGGGCTCCACGCCTTGAGCGTCTGTTCCAGCGAGTCGAGGTCACCCAGGTCCGGGCCGAGGCTCGCGCTCGTCAGCCGCGGCAGCGGCCACACGCGTCCGCCGCGTTCCGACTCGACGATGAGTGCGGCACCCTCGCTGGATCCGGAGTCGTGCGACGCCGGATGAATGAACACCTCGTCGAACAGACCGGAGGCGAGGATGCGGCCGTTGAGTGTCGAGTTGTGGGCGACACCGCCGCCGAACGCCAGGTTCCGCAGGCCCGTGCAGCGTGCCCAGTAGCCGATCACGTGCATCGCGATCTTCTCGGTGGTCTCCTGGATGCTCGCCGCGAAGTCCATGTGCGCCTGGGTGAACGGCTCGCCGCGGCGACGGGGCTGGAGACCGTGCTGCCGGAGGATCGAGGTCATCCTGAAGACCACTCCCCCGCGCGGGACCAGCTCGTAGGTGCCGTTCGGACCGAGCGAGTGCAGCGTCGAGAAGACCTCACGGTAGGTGGACGGGTCGCCGTAGGGGGCGAGGCCCATCACCTTGTACTCGTCGCCGAAGCCGTAGCCGAGGTGCCGGGTCCCGTACAGGTAGAACTGGCCGAGCGACTTCGGCACCGGGTACGAGGCGAGTTCGAGCAGCTCGGCCCCGTTCGACCGGTAGATCGTGCAGCAGCTGCTCTCACCCGCCCCGTCCATGACGACGACCAGCGCCTCGGTCATGCCCGACCGGTAGTACGTCGACGTCGCGTGCGCCAGGTGGTGCGGCACGTAGTGGAGGATCTCCGGCGGAGCCGCCCAGTCGAGGTCGATGCGAAGACGCTCCAGGATCATTTCGCGTGAATACCGCGTCGGGACCTTCGGATGGTCGGTGTAGAGCTGCTGGAATATGTCGTCGAAGAATTCCTCGGGGAAGTAGTAGCCGATCGCGTCGACATCCGCCGGAGTCGCACCGGCGATGGCGAGGCATTCCCGAATCGCGTTTCCGGGAAACTTCGTCGTCTTCTTGATCCGGTTGAGCCGCTCCTCCTCCACCGCCGCAACGAGGACTCCGTCGCGGACCAGTGTGGCGGCAGCGTCGTGCATGTAGAGCTCGTTGAGGTTCGGCACCACATCGGAGTCCGCTGGGGACACATTCCCGTTCAGGCCAAGAACCAGCATGTCGATCCAATCTGCGAGCACGGTGCTCACCGGTAACCGTCAGAAGAACGAACTTTCACGCGATGATCATTGATCGGTATGTCTGGCCGTACCGGCACGATCGAACAGGTCCTCGGCCACCTCGGCCGGGCTCGGTCGGCTCGCGTTCTCGCCGGCGAGTCGGCGTGAAACCGCGCGGTGTTCACCGTCTCCGGTGATCAGGACGCAGGCCGTTTTGATCCGTGCCAGGTCCTCGGTGTCCTGCGGCAGGCTCAGGCCCGCGCCGACCGCCGTGATCCGCTCCGCGTTGGAGAAATGGTCGGCGAAGTGCGGGACGACCAGTTGCGGCACGCCGAACGCCGCCGCCGCCATCGTGCTCCCGGAGCCGCCGTGGTGCACGATCGCGGTGCAGGTCGGCAGCAGCTCGGACAGCGGGATCCGCGCGGCACGCACTCCGCCGGGCAGGTCACCCAGCAGCGGCCGGTTGGACTCGTCGATGGCGATGACCACTTCCTGGTCCAGAGCCACCAGTTCGTCCAGCAGCAGCCGCCACAGCGGTGCGACCTGCGGATTGCGCCGAGGCAGGGATGTGCCCAGGGTCAGGCACACCCGGGGCCGGACCGGCGGCCCGGCCAGTAGCCAATCGGGCACGCCGGCCGGGCCGTTGTAGGCCACGTACCGCATGGGTGTGGCCGCCACCGCGTCCACGGGCTGGAGGCTGTCGGGGCACACGTCGATCGTCCGGGCCGGTCTCCCCAGCGGGGACAGCCCGAGTACCGCGAGTTCGGTGTCCATGGCCGCGACCGCGGCGCCCAGCAGTTCCTCCGGCGGCATCAGGCCGTAGGAGTGCCGCACCCAGGGCACGCCGGTGATCGTCGCCGCGGCGGGCCCCGCCAGCTCCATGGGCTCGGAGATCACCAGGTCCGGGTGCCACACGTCGACGAGTGCACGGATGGCGGACAGCGATCGGATGCCGTTCTCGGCGCACCGGCGGCCGGTGCTCTCGGCCGGGCTCACCGGACCGCCGGGCGGACCGATCGGCCTGAACAGCCGGACCGGGTCGACCGGATCCAGCACCGGCGCGCCGGGCAGGCCGGCTCCGGTCACCACCGGGAGGAAGTCACGGTCGGTGGCGACCAGCACGGTGTGCCCGGCCGCCTGCAGCGCCCAGGCGAGCGGCACCATGGGAAACAGGTGGCCGATCCCGGGCAGGGACGTGAACAGCACTCTCATCGAAGGATCCACCTCACCTGTCCACCAGCACGTCCGGGTTCTCACCGCGAGCCTCGGCGCCGACCTCACGGATCCGCAGCCGGTCCACCTTCCCGGTGCTGTTGATCGGGAACTGCCGCCAGCGCACGAACCGGGTCGGAGCGTGCGTCGGGGTCATGGCCTGTGCGACGTGCTCGCGCAGAGCGGCGAAACTCGGGGCGCCGTCGGTGCTCAGCACGACGGCGGCGTGCAGTTCCTCGATCAGGTCCGACCGGCGGTGGCCGTACACGCACGCGTCCACCACGCCGGGACAGCCGACGAGCACCTTCTCCACCTCGGTCGGGCTGACCCGGGTGTCCTGCACTTTGACCACGTCGTGCATCCGGCCGAACAGCCGCAGGTACCCGTGTTCGTCGACGGAGCCGAAGTCGCCGGTGTGCAGCCAGCCGTCCCGGACCACCCGCGCGGTGTGCTCGGGATCGGCGACATAGCCGCCCATGGCCTCCGGACCGCGCACCACCACCTCGCCGATCCGGCCGACCGGCAGGTCCCGTCCCGTTTCCGGGTCGCGGATGGCGATGGTCACCCCGGGCATCGCCCGGCCCACGGTGGCCAGCAGTTCAGGACGGTCGTGGTCGGCCGCGCGGAGCACCGTGATCCGGCCGGCCTCGGTGGAGCCGTAGGACTGGGCCAGCACGCCGGGCAGCACTCCGGCCGCCTCCCGCAGGCGCTCCGGGGATGCCGGGGAACCGAGGTACAGCAGGTCGCGCAACGAGGACAGGTCCGCGGTGCGGACATCGGGGTGGCTGAGTATCGCGTAGAGCTGCGCCACCCCCATGACCGTCTGGGTGATCCGGTACGTCGCGACATCTCGCAGGAAGTCGGCGGGATCGAACCCCTCACGCAGCAGCACGCTCCCGCCGGCGGCCAGCACGGTGTCGACGAGCACTCCGACTGTCTGGCTCACCGCGGTCATCGCCAGGTAGGCCGGCCGGGGATGCGTGCCCCCGCGGAGCACCGCCGCGTTCCACGACTCGAACAGTCGGCACACGCCCTTGGGTTGGCCGGTGGTACCGCTGGTGTAGAGCACCATGGCCAACTCGGGTGCCTGGGGCGCGAATTCCACCGACACGTCCTCGACCGGCCGGCCGTCGACGGTCACCGTGCCGGACACCGGACGGCCGAGGCCGCACAGCACCAGCTTGTCCGGGACCATCTCGTGGACGTTCTCGGCGAGTTGGGCGTTGGGCTCGTCGAACACCAGCACTGACGCGCCTGCTTCACGCAGCATCCGGACCCGGGTGGTCACCGGCAGGTGGTGGGTCACGGTGCCGTGGTTGGCGCCGGTGATGTACACGACCGATGCGCCCAGCAGGTGTGCGGCATGGCGGACGATCAGCATCCATGGGCTGTTCACCCGGGTCAGAATGGCCACCGCGTGGTCGCGGGCCACCCCTGCCTCGCGCAGTGCCGTCGCGACCCGCAGCACCGACCGGTGGAACTCCGCGCCGGTGATCACGGTGTCCCGCCACCGGATGACCGGTCGCGCCCCGTCCCTGGTCGCCTCGCCGAGGATGCGGCTGACGTAGTGCTCCGATCCGTGGTCCTTGTTCGCCACCAGTGGCTACCTTTCGTGAAGCAGAGGCACTCCCGCTCGGGGAGCGGCGACGTAGATCTCCTGTCCGGTGACTCCGGCGGCCTGCCCATTGGCCAGAAACTCCGTCACGTGCGCGACCCCGGCCGCGTAGGAGCCCGCGCTGTCGTCGACCGGGGGTCGGTGTGCCGGGGCCCGGGTGTCGACCGCGCAGTCGGCCGGCGCGATGAGGTTCACGGTGATGCCGGACCTCGCCAGCTCCAATGCCGCGGACCGGGTGAAGCCGCTCAGTCCGGCCAGCACGGGCTGGGAGGTGAGCCAGGCGTGTTCGCCGGCGTCGACCGGCTCGGCGACGATGACGATCCGTCCCCGCCGGTGGCGCAGCAACTGGCCGGCGCCGGCCTGGCAGCAGACGAACGCCGGGCGCAGCGCCCGTCGTACCACGGCATAGCGCTGTTCGTCCGCGCCTTCGTCCTCGGGCAACCCGTCCGGCACCGGCCCCAGTCCGACGCAGGTGACCAGCACGGTCGGGCTGCCCAGTGCGGTACGCACCTGGCCGAGGGCGGCACCGACCGACCTCGCGTCGGTCAGCTCGGCCTCGATCGTGAGGCACCGCCTGCCGGACTCCTCGATCCGCCCGACGGTCTTGTCGGCCGCCGTGAATGCGCTCTCCAGCAGGGCGATGTCGCATCCCCCGGCCGCCAGCCTGAGCGCGACCGCGAGCCCCGTGTGCTCGGTGCCGCCGGCCACGACCGCGACCCCTGTCATCGCCGACCACCTTCCATGTGGATGGTCTCCCCGCTGAGGTAGCCCGATTCCGGCCGGGTGACGAAGGCCACCGCCGCGGCGATCTCCTCGGGCGTCCCGATCCGGCCCACGGCCGAGGACAGCGCCGCCTCCCGCAGGACCGTGTCCCGGTCCACACCGAGTCGTGCGGCGAGCTCGTCCACCATCGGCGTGGCCACGAAGCCCGGCGCGATCGCGTTGACCGTCACGCCGTGCGGGCCCAGTTCGGCCGCGAGCGTGCGGGTGAACCCGGCGATCGCGCCCTTCGCGGTCGCGTAGTTGGTCTGACCGGCGTTCCCGCGCGCGGCCACGGAGCTGAAGTTGATGATCCGGCCGTGCCCCTGCCGGCACATGTGCCTGCCGACCGCGTACGAACATCGCATGGTCCCGCCGAGGTTGACGTCCAGGACCGTGTCCCACTCCTGGTCGCTCATGGTGAGCAGCAGCCGGTCCTGGTTGACCCCGGCGCAGTTCACCAGCACGTCGACGTGACCGAACTCCTCGACGGCCGAGGCGACCGTTGCCGTCACCGCGTGGGCCACGGCGACGTCGCAGCCGAACCCGCCGGCCCGTCCGCCGACCGCGCGGATGGCCGAGACCGTGGCTGTGGTGTCCTGTTCGGTGCGGTCCACGACGATCACCGTCATGCCCTCCGAGGCAAGGCGTTCGGCCGTGGCCGCGCCGATGCCCCGGCCGGCCCCGGTGACCATGGCGACCGGCCCGTCGGCGACCGCGGCCGCGGCGGACCCGGTCATCGGGTTGCGCTCCGCGGCCGGCGCGCCCACCGGTTCCGCTCGATGTGCGCACGGCAGACTGCCCGGCGGCCTGAGCGGAACGCGGTGCCCTGCCGGTCCTCGAATGCACCGGCCGCGCATGCCGTGCTCGTCATGCGGACGTCCCCCCGGGCCTTCAGGCCGTGACCCTGATCGGCAGTGAGCTCATCCCGTGCAGGATGCTGGAGTAGATCCACCGTTCCTCGCCGATCTGCTCCAGGTCGCCCACCATCCGGCGCAGCCCGTCCAACACCGCGTAGACCTCCATCCGGCCGAGGTAGTGGCCGAGGCAGTAGTGCGAGCCGTAGGCGAACGTGAAGTGCTTGTTCGGGGTGCGGGCGAGGTTGAACTCGTCCGGTGCGTCGAAGACGGTCTCGTCCCGGTTGGCCGAGGAGATCCATACGCTGACCACCTCGCCGGCCTTGATCTGCCGGCCGTTGATCACGACGTCTCCGGTCGCCTTCCGGCCACCGTGCAGCGACGGCACGGTCCAGCGCAGTGCCTCCTCGGTGGCCGTCTTCAGATCGACATCGCCGTTCTTCAGGGCCCGCCATTGGTCGGGATTCTCGATCAACGCGAGGATCGTGCCGGTGATGGCGTGCCTGCCGGTCTCGTCGCCGCCGATCATCAGCCCGTAGCAGTTGGACATCTGCTCGGCCGCGTTGAGCGGATCGCCGTCGATCCGGCAATTCGCCAGGAGGCTGACCATGTCGTCCCGGTCGCTGCCGCGGCGCTCGTTGAGCAGCTTGCTGAAATACAGGAGGATCTCGTTCTTGGCGACCCAGCTCTCCTCAGGAGATTCGTCCGCGTAGTCCGTGCTCCACGCGTGCGAGGTCAGGCCGAGCAGGTATTTCCGGTCGGACTGGGGAATTTCCAGCAGGTCGCAGATGGCGCCCAGCGGCACGTTCGCCGAGATGTCCTGCGCGGCATCGCATTCGCCTCCTTCCAGCGCTGCCCGCAACAGCCCGTCAACGGTTTCCCGCAGCGAGTTGGCGATCAGGTCGAGCATCTGCGGCGAAAAGCCCTTGGACAGCAGGTTGCGCACCTGGTGGTGGCGCACGCCGTCGGTGACCGCGAGCATGGCGCCCGAGGCCGAGTCACCACCGGTCAGCAAGGTGGCCAGTGCGTTGCCGTTCTCCGTGGTGAAGTGCGCCTTGTCCTTGTACACCTCGTTCACGTCGGCATACCGGCTGATCACCCAGAAGCCGGGCTGCTCACCGCGTGGCTGCTGCCAGTACATCGGCCGATCGGCCCGCAGGTGGCGGAATATCTCATCGAGTTCGTACTCGGCGTGCAGAATTGGCGAGGCCAGATCGATCTGCTCGAGTTCGTTGGGGGACACCGTGGGACGGGCGGTCATCTCTTACTCCCCGAGGGTCGCTATCGCGGCCAGCTTCTCGATTGTCGGGTGGTCGAGCACGGTCCTGGGCAAGAGCGCCAAGCCGGCTTCCTGCGCTCGCTGAATGAGGTCGACAGCCAGGATGCTGTTCCCACCCAGTTCGAAGAAATTACTGCGAACGTCGATCTCGACAAGGTCAAACAGGTCTCGGAAGATATTGGAAAGGATCTTTTCGGCAGGAGTGCGCGCTTCCTGGACGGTGGGCCGGATGGTCCTGGTCGGCTCCGGCAGCGCGGCTCGGTCTGTCTTTCCGCTGGGAGTCAGCGGAACGGCGTCGATGGTCGCGTAGATCGACGGCACCATGTAGTCGGGCAGGAAGCGGCCGGCGTGTTCACGCAGTTCGCCCGCTTCCGGCGTGGTGCCGTGCGTCGGCACCACATAGGCCAGCAGTTGCGGCCCGTCGGGGGCGCCGGCCCGCAGCACGGCCACCGCCTGCGCCACGTCCGGGTGTTGGCTGAGCACGGACTCCACCTCGCCCAGCTCGATCCGGAATCCGCGCAGTTCGACCTGGTCGTCGGTCCGGCCGTGGAACAGGATGTCGCCGTCGGCCCGCACGGAGGCCAGATCGCCCGTGCGGTACATCCGTTCGCCGTCGGCGCCGAACGGGTTGGCCACGAACAGCTGCGCGGTCAGGTCGGGGCGGTTGAGGTAGCCGCGCGCCAGCCCGGCACCGCTGAGGTACAACTCGCCGATCTCTCCGACCGCCACCGGAAGCAGTCGGTCATCGAGGATGTGCACGGACACCCCCGGAATCGGCCGGCCGATGGTGACCTCGTCCGTCGGGGCGAGCGGGCCGGTCATGGTCGCGCACACGGTGGATTCGGTCGGACCGTAGGCGTTGACCAAACGGCGTGCCGGTGCCCACTGTTCCACCAGGCCGGCCGGGCACGCCTCGCCGGCCACCACCAGTACACGCAGGTCCGGCACCGCGTCCGGGGACACGGTCGCGACCGCGGCCGGCGGCAGCACCGCATGGCTGACCCGGCCGTCCCGCAGGGCCTTTGCCAGCGGGTCACCGGCCAGGGTGTCCGCTCCCGGCACCACCAGAGTGGCACCGGCGGTAAAAGTCGCCAGCAGCTCGGTCACGTAGGCGTCGAAGCTCGGCGAGGCGAACTGGAGCACCCTGCTGTCCTCGGTGATCTGCATCGCGGCGACCTTGGCCGCGGCCAAGGCGGGCAACCCGGCGCTGGTCAGCGCGACGCCTTTCGGTCGGCCTGTCGAGCCCGAGGTGTAGATCACGTAGGCCAGGTCCGTCGCGGCGAGTGAGCCACCGCGTTCGTCCTCGGTCACGTCGGTGTCGGGCAGTGCGTTGAGCCTGGCAGTCTGCTTGGCCGAGTCCAGCACCAGCTGTGGCGCCCCTATGTCGGCAGGCAGCTTCGCGGCAGCGCCCCGGACGGTGCACAGCAGTGCGGGCCCGGCGTCTCCGAGCAGGTAGGAGATCCGCTCCTGCGGGTAGTTGACGTCCACCGGCAGGAACGCCGCCCCGGCCTTGGCCGCGGCAAGCACGCTGATCACCATTCGGCTGGATCGGGGCAGTGCCAGTGCCACCAGACGGCCCGGGCCCGCCCCTTCGTCGAGCAGCAGCCGGGCGAGCTGGTTCGCCCTGGCGTTCACCTCGTCGTAGGACAGGATCTCGCGGCCCGAGACAATCGCCGGGCTACTGGGCCGGCTGTGTACCGTCCGCTCCCATAATTCGGCCAGCGTCGCCGATGCCGTCCTTGTCGTCGCCGGCTGATGAGAAGCCTTGTTCAGACCTTTGTTGAACAAACCGCCCCCCAGTTGAATATCACCGTGGTTGTACCACCATTAAGTCTCCATGCCATTGGAACATACTCCCCAGATGGCCGAAGTGGAATGCTGCACGAACCGGTGACTTCCGAGACGGCTCGCCCGATATCCCGACGACACCCGACGACTCTCCAAGCGCCGGGAAGTCATGCATCGAACGCTTCGCGCGATTGAATCACGCCCTGGTTCTGCCGTAAAGCGCCTGACGCCGAGCACGACCGGCGGCCCCGGTCAAAAGACCTTCGACAATTCATCCCGTGCTGTCAAGTCAACATTTGGGTGAGCAGGCTCTACTGGTCGCCCATCGCCCGCAGCCGGCTCAACGGTCGCATGTCCGTCCAATGCTCATTGACGTAGTCGAGGCACTCTTGCCGCGACGCCCCGTCCACAATGACAGTCCACCCATCGGGGACATCAGCGAACGAAGGCCACAGAGAATACTGCCCCTCTTCATTGACCAGAACCAGATAGACGCCGTTCTCTTCCTCGAACGGGTTCGCCGCCATTACGAATGCCTCCCCGGATTTTCTTGCACGCAGAGTACTCGTTACCACAGTGACCGCCCGGAGGTTTCTGCCTCCGAACAGGCCATCGGATGCCGACGGCCGGCGTCCGGCTGCGCGGTGGTGTTCAACCGCACGGTTCGAGCGGTTGAACGTCCCGCAGCCTCCGGGCCGGACCGTACGTCTCCGTCAGGCGGTGTCTCGGCCCGCGAGCTGGTCGGCCAGATGCTGCCATGCGGCGGCGCACTCGCGGGCCATGTCGATCACCATGTTCCGGCAGTGCTCCGGCACGTTGTCCGAGATCTGGGCGATCTGCTCGACGCCGCCCGGGCCGGCACCGTCAAGCAGGCGGAGCAGGCGTCGGCCGGCATCGGTGAACCGCAGCGACGGGTCCTTGCGCAGGCTCTGCAGCACTCGGCTGTAGTCCGGGCTGGTCCGCTGCGCCACCGCGGCCTGGTGTGCTGCCCCGGCCGCCTGCTGCCGGGCGGTGACGGCCGGCTCGCCTCGTCGCAGTCTGGCGCGCACATTGCTGGCGGTGCCCACCGAAATCCGCGCCGCTTCGGCTATTTCGCGAACCGACGCGTTCGGATTCTGGGCCAGCAGGGCGCTGGCGCGCTGCCGTCCCGCCGTGCCGTCGTTGGGCCGGCTCCGGCCGTCCTGCCCGGTTCGGCGCTCGACCGTGCCGGCGATGGACGGCGACCTCAAGGACGCGACGGTGCCGGCCGCCAACCCGGTGGTCCGTGCGATCCTGCGGTCGGACCAGTGCGGGTGCGAATCCATGATCCGAGCGGCGGCGGATTTCCGCTCAGCCATCGTCAAGGGCAGACCGTGCGCACGATTCAACTCGACCGCGAGGACGAACACATCGGCTGAGGACCCGTCGACGAAGACGACCTCGATCAGTTCGTCGCCACGAAAACGAGCCGCCCATAACCTGTGCATTCCGTCGATGACTCGCCGTGTCGCACGGTGCACGACAATCGGCGGCAGGATCTCCTCCGTCTCGGCCAGTGTACGAATGTGTTCGGTACATTCACCGGACCGCAGCAGATCGGACGGCGGCAACAGAGAACCGATCGGAACCTGTTCCCCCTTGCCGGTTACCCCAGGCGAAATCGGCGTGATCTCCTCATCACCACCGTTAATCATATGACCCCCGTAGGACATGATGATCTGGCCCCTGATCAGCGCGTGTAGGACATGGGTGACCAGAGGCCGGTCTCGGTCAGCTTCAGCAGTATCCGCGCACGTGCATCGCTCATTCGCCGCCGGGCGGCGCAGACCTTGCGCATGCATCGGCGGTTACCCAGCCCAGGCTATTACCGGAACGACTCGATTCGATCCACGTCCGGATCGATCACCGCCATGCCTGACGTTTACACATCCGCACGATGTGCAGAATCGTCGGCTCCACCCGGCGCGGCCTGTGAGTGGTTGACGGTGAGCCCATCACCGGTCTTCCCCGTTCGGTTCCAAGTTACCGACATCGGCGCCCTGAAGGCCATCTGCGCCGCGCATGTCGAGTTCCTCGCGTTGGTGCATTCGGCCAGCGCGAGCAGCGTGAAGTCGGCCCTCGCCCTTCCCTCACCGCCATGCCGTCACCACGGCGAAGTACGCGATCGCCCCGGCCGGCACAGCCGGCGGGCGGTTCGTCCTGGGCGTCCGCCGCTGTCAGGCGTCCGCCGGCCACTTCCTGCGGCGCAGTTCGTACCGGAGGTCGTCGACCTTGCGCGAAGTGACCGAGATGGTGACCGTGCGGTCGAGGCGGTCCGGCCGCTGCGAGATGTTGACGCCGTGCATCACCACCCCGGTGCTGGCAACGTCGCTGAAGAGGCGGGCCAGTTCGGTCGGCCGGTCCTCGACGGAGACATCGATGTCCGCGAGTTCGGTCTCCGTGGGAATCCCGTATCGGCCGGGGACGCGGTTGCAGCCGTCGATGCCACGCTGGATGAACTCCAGCAGATGACCGTCAGGCTCCGCGGACGGGCCGCTTCGGTCCGCGACGGCTCGGAGTGTCTCCAACAGGCGTGTCAGGTCCCGACTCAGCTTCTCCAGCTCACTCACGACCGGCGCCGCGTTCGCGGCGAGGGCCTGTGTCCACGAGGTGGCGGAGTCGACCCCGATGAGCTGGGGAATCTTCGACCAGACGTCTCCCAGCAGCCGTAACGCGATGCGGTCCGCCTCCGTCAGGCGAGCGGCGGCGAGACTGAGAACGACCTGGGGGACGAGTGTGCCGAGCGCGATCGCCCGGTCGTGCGCCTCGGCATCCAGGACAACCGGTATCGCCCCGCACGCGGCGACCAGTTCGAGAGCGCAGTTCAGTGCGGAAGCATCCGTTTCCACTGCGGGCACGAGCGCCCACGGCCGTCCGTCGAACAGGTCGTCCTGCGCCGCCAAGGGACCGGATCCCGGTCGTCCCACCAGTGGATGGCCCCCCACCACAGTGGCGAGGTCACAACCCAGTTCTTCGAGTTCACGCCGGAGCGAGACCTTCACTCCCGCCACGTCGACGTAGCAGCGAGCGGTTCCCCTCGACTGGTGGGACGCGACCACCGGTGCCACGTGGGCCGGCGGCACGGCGACCACCGCCAGGTCCACCGCTTCCGGCGGTTCCTCGGCCGTCCCGGCGCCGACCGCCTCGGAAATGCGCAGTGCGACGGGACTGACATCCATGAGGTAGGTGTCGATGCCTTGCTTCCGCAGCGACAGACCGATCGACGTGCCGATCATTCCGGTCCCGATTATCACGGCCGTGCGCATTGATCTCTCATAATCCTTTCGAGGCCGTCACACAGCGGTGCCGTGCAGCGTCGATGCCACCAGGCAGCGATGCCGTAGGAGCGCACACCCGATCAAATAGCCTCGTCGACGACGGATGAGATCCAGTCCGCCAGAGTCAGGTTGCTCCGCCGCGCCGCCTCCCGCCATCGTTCAAGACGTAACTCGTCCAATTGGAGGCTGAGCTGAACCTGGCGTCGCAGATCTCCTTCGCCCGACATGCTGGCCCGGATCTGTTTGCGCAGCTCGTTCCTGGACCAGTCGAGTCGCACTGCGAAGTCGAGCCAGTGGTCCTGTTCGGCTTCCGAGAGAGCTGCCACTTCCATGTGATGTTGGAATGTGAGGCCGTCTCGCCGGCGAGACGGTTCGAATTTCCTCGCCACCCAAGCATAATTTCGCAGCGTTTGATAGTCGAGCCTGGTCTCT
Source organism: Streptomyces sp. NPDC054770 (assembly GCF_053611985.1). Taxonomy (NCBI): domain Bacteria; kingdom Bacillati; phylum Actinomycetota; class Actinomycetes; order Kitasatosporales; family Streptomycetaceae; genus Streptomyces; species Streptomyces sp. NPDC054770. Next base: position 129,721 of record NZ_JBSHBL010000018.1, on the reverse strand, counting down.
TTCATCGCCCGGCGGTATCGGTCACCGTACTGGTTCTGCCCGAACACCAGCCAATCACCGATCCACCAGGCCGACGAATCAGATACCGCGAGGATCCTTCCGCCGAGACAGCACCATGCCTCCAGGGAGAGATCCTGCGGGATCCGAAGCCTGGTCCCCTCGGCCGAAACCTCCGGGCCGAGATACGAGACGTGTCTTCTCGTCGCACCGGTACCGGTTCCCACAGCCTTCGCAGCTGTCCGACCAGATGCGATCATGACGCCTCCCGTTTCCCCCGTCAGGACAAGCAAGTCGGCGTGGCCTGGGTCCAGCTGAGACACGCCGCTTCGGCCGAGCGATCGTCAGGTTAACTCCGCGCACCTCCGGACCGCGCATGAGCCGCTGATACGCGCCCTTTGACTGTCCTTATTTTTGCGAATCCTTCACGCAGGGCGACGAAGGCGATCACACTCCATATGACTTACAGAATGGCCGAAATCGATTGTTTACTTCTCGAAGCCGAGGGAAAGACTGGGCGGCGCCCTCACGGAGGGGGTGGAGGTAAAAGATTAAAGCAACTTTCCCTTTTTCGGATCCCAAGCCGCTCGTACTCCCTGCGCCGAGTACCCTCGCGCCCCGAAGAATCACGACCGGGGCGTGTGCGCGCCGGGCCGCTCACCGTATGGCGTCGGCCTCGGTCAGGTACGCCGGTCACCCACCGGTCCCCGAAAATGATCAGAAAATGATCAAGGGCCGGTTCGGATACCACCGAACCGGCCCCAACCTGCCACTGTCTCCAGTCGGGACGACAGGATTTGAACCCGCGACCCCTTGACCGCCAGGAGTGAGCGCCGAAGGAATTTTCCGGATACAGCAGACTCGACCAGCCGCTGCCGCGCGCCGCATCGCCCCCCCCCCAAGACGCAGTCCTCTTCGGCGGGGTGAGCACGTCCTCGCCACCCCGTTCCTCGCCGTCGGCGAGGAACGGCGCAGCGGCACGGGCTACACCGACGCGAGCGCCGACTCCCGCACCACGGCGCGCGCGTAGCGCTCCTGCGGGCTGGGCAGTTCGCCGGCGCCGAAGTTGAACGGGTGGTGGAAGGTGCTCGACACCAGTGGTGACGGATGAGGTGCCCGGACTGCAGGTGGAGGCGCCGCGCGGACAGGGCTTCGTCGACGTGCCGTATCTGCCGGGAGCGTTCGTGGTGAACCCGGGCGAGCTGCTGGAGGTCGCGGCGAACGGTCGTCTGAAGGCGACGAACCACCGTGTGGTCTCGCCTCCGGGATCGCGCGAGCGCCTTTCCGCACCGTTCTTCTGCACTCTCCGGCTCGACGCCCGGATCGCCCCGCTCCCCTTCCCCGGCGCGTCGGCCGCCTCGGGCGCCGTGCTCCGCGGTCAGCGCAGCCGGGGCAGCAGTTGGTCGCCGATGCGGCTGATCTCCTGCTTGTAGGGGGTGTCCGAGAGGACGAAGTGGGTGATGCCGAGCTTGCGGTAGTTGTCCAGCGCCGTGGCGACATCGGCGGCGGAGCCGACCAGCCAGGTGGTCCCCGCTCCCCCGCCGCCGAACCTACCGGGCGTGGTGTACAGGCAGGTGTCGAGCACCTCGCCTCGCGCGGCGAGGTCGAAGAGCCGCCGCTGTCCGACCGCGGTCCTGCGGTCCCCCGCCCAGGTCAGCTCCTTCCCTCCGTCCGCCGCCATCCGCGCGACCCTCTCCTCGGCCGCGCGCCACGCCTCCGCCGTGGTGTCGCGCACCAGCGCGGTGATGCGCAGCCCGAACTCGAGCGGCTTGTGCCTGCGGTCCACCTGCTCGCTCAACGCCTTGAGCCGGTCGATCCGTTCGGCGAGTCCGTCGAGTGGTTCGCCCCAGAAGAGCTGCACGTCCGCCTCCGCCGCCGATACCCGCTCGGCGGCCTCGGACGCACCGCCGAAGTAGAGCGTCGGATGCGCCCTCGTGCCGGTCACGTACGGGCGTGGGGCCACCGTGGACCGGCCGACCTGGAAGTGCTCGCCGTCGAACGTCACGTCCTCCTCGGTCCACAGGCGTCGTACGAGATGGAGGAACTCCCCGGTGCGGGCGTAGCGTTGCGCGGGATCGCTTCGGGTGTCCCCGTACGCGGCGAGGTTGTCCAGTCCGCTGACGATGTTGACCAGGACCCGGCCGCGGCTGAGCTGGTCGAGTGTCGCCGCCGCACTGGCGAAGTGAGCCGGCTGCCAGTAGCCGGGGCGGATCGCGATCAGGGGCTTGAAGGTGGTGGTCCGGGCGGCCAGCGCGGTGGCGACGGTGAAGGTGTCCGGACGTCCCCATCCCGTTCCCAGGAGTGCTCCGCCCCAGCCGTGTTCCTCGGCCGCGCGGGCCAGGTCGGTGGAGTACTCGACGGAGCCCCAGCCGGTCGTCGTGTCGTCACCGCGATGTCCCGGCTCGACGGTGTTGGGGATGTACCAGAGGAATTCCGCGCTCATCGTGCTTCCGATCGCTGTGCGGGGTGGCGGCTGTCAGAAGGCGGGCGGAGGGATGCCGCCTCAGGCACTGTGCGCGGATCGGTGTCGAGCGCCCGGGGCAGCCGGACTCACGTCCCTGCGGGTCAGAGCAGACGCGGCAGCACGCGACAGTGGACTGGCGAAGGAGCGCAGAGGATCAACACTGGGCGCTGGACACCCGTACGAGGTCGACGCATCGTTCGCTGGTGAGCATCAGGACCTCGGGCATGCGATCGAGTCTCCGAGTGATCGATCGGAATGTCAATGCGCCCGATTCGCCACTGGCCGGCCAGTACGGAGCCGACCGCCGCCGGCCTCTTCCGACCTGATTGGATGCGTCCTGCCCCGACCCCTCACCTGGACGGACCTTCCGCGCATGGCATTTGGCGCCCCCTCCCATCGAGCGGCCGACGACCGCTACGAAAGGCTCGGCACCTACCGCAGGGCCGGCGACTCCGGCCTCGAACTCCCCGCCTTCTCGTTCGGCCTCTGGCAGAAGTTCGGGACCGACCGCCCGTACGCGACCCAGCGCGAGATAGTGCTGCACGCCTTCGACCTCGGCATCACCCACTTCGACAACGCCAACCGCTATGGCCCGCCACCGCGCGCCGCCGAGAAGTTCTTCGGCACGGTGCTCCGAAAGGACCTCGCGCCCTACCGGGACGAGCTCGTCCTGTCGACCAAGGCCGGCAACCCGCTCGGTCCGAGCCCCTACCTCAAGGGCGGCTCCCGCAAGTCGCTCCTGGCCTCGCTCGACCACAGCCTGCGCGATCTCGGCACCGACTACGTCGACATCTTCTACAGTCACAGCCCCGACCTCTCCACCCCGCTGGAGGAGACCGTCGGCGCCCTGGCGACCGCGGTCCGGTCCGGAAAGGCGCGCTACGCAGGCATCTCCAACTACACCACCGAACGGGCCCACGAGGCGGCGGAGTTGCTCCGCCGGGCTGGGGTCCCGCTAGTGGTCCATCAGCCTCGTTACTCGATCTTCGATCGTCGCCCGGAACTCGACGGCCTGCTCGAACTCGCCGCCGAGGACGGCTTCGGCCTTGTGGTCTACAGTCCGCTCGCCCAGGGTCTGCTGACCGACAAATACCTCGACGGTACGATCCCGCCGGACGCCCGCGCCCGTGACAGCGCCTTCCTGTCGCCCGACGCCATCGATGACACCTACCGCGAACGCGCGACGGCGCTCGACGAGATCGCCCGGCGGCGCGGCCAGTCGCTGGCGCAACTCGCCTTGCAGTGGGTTTTGCGACAGCCCCAGGTGACCAGCGCGCTCATCGGCGCGAGCTCCACGTGGCAACTGGACCACAACCTCAGGGCGCTGGACTTCCCGCCACTGACGGTAGAGGAACTCGCGCTGATCGACCGGCACGGCGTCCACGGAACCGGATCCCGCCCCTGACCACCCGACACGTCGCCGAAAGCGTGCGCGGCCCGCCGCGCACGCGATCAGCCGAGCTTGAGGTGGCCGCCGATCTCCCCGGCGACCTCGGGGTGGGAGAGGTACTCCACGATGTTGTGGGCCCGGTCGCGGGCGTTGATGACGGCGACGTCGGTCACGGTGCCCGCCCAGTCGTCGGCCAGCGGGCACCCGATGGCCACCGCGTCGGACGGGGACCACGCGTTGAGCCAGTCCGTCACCGCGTCGGGGCGCTTCGGTCCGCCGATCAGCAGCCTCTTGTACACGCTGTCCAGCCCCAGCGGGCTGCCCACCGTGGTGAGGTGGATCGTGTGCAGTGCGGGCGACAGCCGTGTGGTGAGGTCCATGCCGACCACCGTGCCGAGGCTGTGGCTGACGAGTATCACCTCCCCCTCCTCCGGGAGCGTCTCCAGCACACAGTCCAGGACCGCGTCCCGGACGCTCCTGTCGTCGAGATACGCGGCCACGTCATGGAGGACCAGGGCGATGGTCCAGGCGTCGATGTCGCTCCTCGCGGCCAGCCAGCTCAGCTGGCGCTGAAGGTGTCCGACGACGTCGCCCAGACCGATCCGCTCGGCCTCCGACGGCCTCTCCGACGGCAGGTTCCACCTGCCCGCGGCCTCGCCGATCATCTCCTCGTACACCGCTCGGGAGGTGGGCGACGCGGGAGCGACCGCCTCTGCCGGGGAGAGACTCATGGCCTCGGTGAGACGTGGCACGGCCTCGTGCGCCGGGAGCGCCTGCACCAGTCGGTCGCCGTAGTAGGGGAACCAGGCGTCAGCCGGATCGACCGGTGGGAGCCCGGCGCGGACGAGTCCCTGGTTGAGGCCGGCGACCCATTCGCGGCGCAGGTCTTCCGGGACCTTGTGCTCCTGGGAGCGCCCGTGCAGGAAGACCAGATGGCGCTCGCCGCCGAACGCGCCGTCCCGGGCGCGCAGGCCCGTGTGCGTGACCGCCGTCGTGGCGGCCGGTCCCGGTGCGGCGAGTGCGGGCGCCGGAGCGGGCGCCGTGGACTCCGCCAGGCCCAGACCCGACTCGGTGCCCATCTCCGCCAGCGGGTCCGGCGGGACGCCGGGCGGCAGTTGCGCGAGGTGCCGCAGGATGGAGCTGACGCGGACGCCTTCGTTGGCGACCCAGTCGACCGCGTCGTCGCCGTCACCCGGCTGCCACACCTGCCCGTCGCTGCGCAGGACGCGCCCCTGGTCGTCGGTCTTCGGCACCCCGCTGTGGTGGAGCGCGACGACCTCCCACTGGTCGTTGAAGACCGGGGAGCCGGAATTGCCGGGCTCTGTGTCCGTCGTGTAGTGGAGGAAGTCGTCGAGCCGCACCCGGAGCATGTTGTCGCGGACGGCGATCTCCTTCAGACGCCCCATCGGGTGGCCGATCACGTTGACCGGCTCGCCGATGACCAGCTTGCCCGGTTGGGCGCTGAGGCGGTTCCAGCCGAACGTCTCACCCGGCGGCCGCCCGCCCGGGTCCGGGGCGACCAGGACCAGGGCGAAGTCCAGGCGTCCGTCGGCCACGAAGAACGCGTCCGGGTCCAGCTCCAGCCGCGTCGGCGGCTGCGGGGTGTTGTCCACGGTGACCTGGGCGTCGAACTCGACGAAGCACTGCCGGGCCGCCTGCGCGTCGGTGAGCACATGGTGGTTGGTCATCAGCAGACTCGGCGACACCAGGAAGCCGGTGCCCAACGGGAGTTCCCGGCCGTTCTCCCGTACCGAGATCCGGGCCACGGTTCGCGCCGCCCGGGCACCACGCGGCAGGAAGCTCCACGCCTGAAGTTCCTTGGACACCCCGAGGATGCGTTCGAAGGCGTCGGGCGCGGTCAGCGGTTCCGCGCGCACGGCCTCCACGGCCATGGCGGCGGGTACCGCGTGCCGGTCCAGCAGACGCGTGGCGCGCGCGGCGAGCGCCTGCCGTGAGTCGGGGAAGGGCACGCCCGCATCCATTTGCTGCTGTACGGCGCTGCGCTCGTCGCTGGTCGCGCGGTACCGTCCGGCCGCCGCGGCGACCTGGCGTGCGCGCTCCTGCCCCGTCCGCTCCGTCGCTCGCATCTCAGGTCTCCCTCTGTGCGGCGCTGTGCCACGGCACGAAGGCGTTGGTCCGCCCGGAAAGCGCCGTACGCAACCCGGGGTGGTGGCGCAGCAGAACGGTGACCATGCTGTTGTCGTCGATCCAGGCCATGCCGGCCTTGGAGTAGACCTCGGGGGTGTAGTGGGTGGTGAAGAACCGGTCGCTGTTCAGCCGGCGCGAGGCCATGAGGATGAAAATGCGGAACGCCGTGTCGCTGAAGGCGAATCCGGCCGGCAGCTTCTCCGCGTACAACCCGACCATCAGGTCGACCTTCTCGATGTCGCCGTCGTAGAGCCGCTCGATCCGCTCACCCCAGGCCGGATCGTGCGCCAGCTCCGTGAAGCTCGCCGCGGGCTTGAGCCGCAGCAGCCGCCGGAACTCGTTGTAGCGGGGCACCCCCATTTCCCGGGAGCGCAGGATGTCGGTGGCGGCGAGATCCTGCAGATGCCCGTCCGGCCGCTGGAACTCCTGAAGGAACCTCGGGAAGTTGTGCAGGGTGACCAGTCCGGGATGCAGCGTGCCGAAGCTGTACAGCAGGTCGGCCATCTCCGTGGTCTCCAGGAACTTCAGCGCTCCCGGGCCGGAGATGTCACGCAGGGTGCAGTGGCGCAGGGTCGCGTCGTCGGTGACGGCACGCAGGTGCCAGTCGTCGCGGACCAGCGGGTGCATGCGGTACACCGCCACGAACTCCTCGGTGAGGGCGTACGGGACGCCGTAGTGATCCGTCTCGCCGCCGGGGATGCCGCTGATGACCTCGCTGTCGCCGACGCGCCCGAACAGGTTGTGGACGCGCTCGCCCGCGATGCCCCACCAGTTGGCGCGCAGTGCCTTGACGGTGGTGGGATGGCTGATCACGGCCGGCGTCCACTCCACGGTGTGGATCTTCGCGAGAAGCGCGGAGTTGACGAGCCGGGCACGCTGGAACAGCTCCTCGTCGCTCCAGGACGGGTAGGCGGCGTGCAGGTGGTGGCAGATCGCGTTGTGCTCCCGGGTGAACAGATCCTGCATCATGGCGAGGCCAAGCCAGAAGCCGGGCACGTGCGTGGGGTCCTGGGAGGGGTCGGCCGGAACGGGAGCCCGCTCGTCGTCCCACAGGTGCAGCCCGCCCAGTTCTCCGGTGCGCAACTGGTTCTGTTCGGCCTGGTTCTTCCCGTAGATCTGGGACGCGTCCCACCAGTGGGAGGACACGTTGACGCGGGTGTCGGGCGTACCGGGGGGCGCCTGAGGGTCACGCGTGGGGTCGTCCGGGGTCCGCATGATGGTCATGGGGTGTTCGGGCCAGGGGTCGTCGTCCATCAGGGAGACCTCCCAAGGCCGGTCCGCGGGGCTGGTGCCGTGGCTGAACCAGTCGCGGATCATGAACTGGAGCCAGGCGGCGACCAGGGAGTTGACGGATTCGGCCGGGATGAGCTCGTCGCGGGTGAGCAGCGTACGGCTGACCTCACGCGGGCTGGGCGCGGCCAGGACGTCCTCGGGTGTGGTCGGGGCGATGGCCGCCAGCGGAATGTTCCGGCCGAAGCGGGTGCCGGCCATGCCCATGCGCGGCTCGCCGAGGTCGTTGTGGCTGCCGTCGGCGGTCCGGTTGACCTGGTGGCTCGCGGACGGGGGCGCGGGCGCGGGCTCGTTGATCGCGGGCAGCCCGCCGGTGTCGTACAGGTTCTTCTGCCGGAGCCTGACGCGCAGCCCGAAGAGCGTCAGCAGGCCTGCCGCCACGGGCAGTCTGTCCCAGCCGATGCGGCGGTCGATGTACTGGGCGGCGCCGGTGATGATCCGCCAGAGGAAGGTCGTACGGTATCCGGCCGGGGACCGCCGGGAGGCGCTTCGGTGCGTGCTCATCACGATACTCCTTGGGTGGCTCCTGATCGTTTCGTTCGGGGACGGCCTGGTGGCGGGAGTCAGGCGTGGGCGGCGTCGCGGAGGATCACCTCGCTCGCCTTCTCGCTGATCATGTAGATGGGGGCGGCGACGAAGAAGCCGGGGATACGGGGGAAGACCGAGGCGTCGACGATCCGCAGCCGGTCCACCCCGCGGACCCGGAACGCGCTGTCGACCACGGCCGAGGGATCATCGGCGCGTCCCATCCGGCAGGTGCACGACGCATGGTGGCCCCAGGCCTCGTCCTGGACGAAACGGCGGACGGCGTCGCGGTCACCGACCTCTTCGCCGGGCCACAGCTCCTGGCGCACCACGGAGTCGGCCTTGCGGTTCATCCCGCGTACGAACTCCACGGCGTCGGCCATCGCTTCGAGATCCAGGCCCTCCTTGTCCGTGCCCTCGGTGAAGTAGTGGAAGTCGACCAGCGGGGTGTCGCGCGGGTCCGCGGACCGCAGCCGGACCCGGCCTCCCGTGTTGTGGGTACGGCTCTTGAGAATGGCCCAGGTGAAGCGGTCCTTGTGGTGTGTCAGGTCGAGGGAGTAGCCAGGGCGGTAGCCCCGGAAGTCGAACGGGCCGCCGAAGATGAACAGGTCCGGGGCATCCAGGTCCGGGCGGGACTTGCGGGTGATGCCGAGCACGGCGCCGTTGGTGGTGTAGAGGCCCATGCCCTGCTGCCAGGCCCGATAACAGCGGTCCGGTTCGGTCCCGGGCTTCGGAGCATGGAAGTCGCACTCCTTGATGACCGGGAACTCACGGCGCATCTGGCTGACCACGCCGACTTCGTACCGGTCCTGGAGATTCCCGCCCACCCCGTGCAGGCCGACGCGCACCGGGATGCCGTGCCGCGCCAGTTCCTCAGGTGGCCCGATGCCCGAAAGCATCAGCAGCTGGGGCGTGTTGAAAGCCCCTGCGGCCAGGATCACCTCGCGGGAGGCGAGGACCCGGTGCAGCACCGCCGACCCGGAGTCCGGCCGGGTCCCGGGATCGGCCCGGTAGGCGTGCGCCTCGTCCAGGTAGTCGACGCCGGCCGCCGCGTTTCCCTCGTCCAGTACGATCCGGGCGGCCAGCGCGTGGGTACGGACCACCAGGTGATCCGGCCGGTCGCGCTGCACGGCCCGGACGCGTTCGCGAACGGCGCTGCGGCGGCCGTCGGCCGTGGAGATGGGGATCTGCCACAGCCCTTGCAGCGCCTGGGTCTGCACCCGCCGGTCGTTGGGGTCGACGAAGGAGCCGAACCCCTCGAGGGGGGACAGCGGCCGGTCGAGGAAGCCGGCCAGCGTGTCCTCCGCGGCGGAGAGGATGACCTTCAGCAACTCCGGGTCCTGCACGGCGAGTCGGGGGTCGGCCAGCGCGGTGGGCAGCCAGCCGTCGAACCCGTGCCGGGCGTCGTTGCGGTACCGGGCCGACACGACGGGCAGGTTCCGCAGCACCGCGGCCAGCAGCGGATTGCCTGGCGGCCTCTTGGGCCTCGGCCGGTAGGTACAGCGCTCCAGCCGCTCGAAGTACCGGCGCATGGCCGTGCTGTGCCAGGTGGCGTCGCCGGTCTCCGCCGCGATGGCGTCCCAGTCGCGGTCGTACGGATAGACGGTGATCAGGGCATGGTGCGCGGTGCACCCGCCGATCGTCCCGGCGCGCGGGTAGAGGACGCCCTTGCCCGGTACGAACTTGGTGTCGCGCCGTTGCTGCTGCTCGTCGGCGTAGTGCCGTACGAAGTAGTTCCAGCACTGCACGGGGTCTTCGGAGGCGTCGGCGTGGAACGCGGGCACCAGGTAGCTGTCGTTGTCCTCGGCACCGCCGGCGTCCAGGAGCAGGGTGCGCATGCCCGCGGCCGCGAGGTTGGCCGCCAGCGGTCCGCCGCCCGCGCCGGCTCCGACGACGACGTAGTCGAAGCCCGTCTCTGCGGTGGAGGCCGCCTCGGTGCCGGCCTTCACGTCTGCTTGTCCTTCGAGGAGTTGGCGAGCGCGGCCGTGGCGCGGATGGCCAGGGCGGTGTTGACGGCCGAGATGAGGGTGGTCATGACGCCGGTGCGCGGCGAAACCTGCCCGTGGATGCCGAGCGTGGCCGCTGTCACGGTGTCACTGCCGTGGATCAGGATCCCCTCGCGCAGGTCCTCCCTCAGCTGTTCGCCGCTGTCGGTCAGCAGATCGAGGCCGAGCAGGACCGTGCGGATACCGAAGAGACGAAAAGCGTAGACGGCTGCCGGGCTGGGCGGATCGCGGTCGGGGTCGAACCGCCGGATGAGCAGTTCCGGTACCAGCAGACCGGCGGCTCCGTTGAGGAGTCTGATTCCGGCAAGGAGGTATACCGGGACCGGGCGACTGGAGGCAGATGCCGTGGCCATGATCGCTCCTGAGAGTGCGGAAGCGTACGGGTGCGGGTGAGCGCTGAGGTCGTGGTCACCCGCCTCCGCCGCCTTCGATGAGGGTGCAGCCCGAAGAACAGGCTGTCCGATCAGTGGCAAGTGCGGCCACCAGGGGTCTCCTCACAGTTGTCCCCTTTGGGGGCAGAGGCCCGTACGCACCGCTCGGACAACCGGCCCCCCTGCCCGAGCCTGTGCCGGGCTGTCCCTGTCGAGCTCGTTCCACGCTCGTGGTCAGACGTCCTCGTCCATCGTGCGCCGTCTACGGCCGCACCGCATCCGCAGCGCGGCCGAGTTGATGACGCTCGCGGAACGCACATGGGCAACGACGGTCCGGTTGCGTGCCGTTTGCTTGTGCGGCGCGGCCGCAGGGGAGCCGCTGCCGTGCCGGAGGTTCGATCATCATCGTCCCCGATGATCCACCGGACTGGCATCGGGTGCCCCCGGACGTGGGCCTTCCCCGGTGCTCGCACGGCTCGTCCGTCTGTCAGGCCGAGATGAGGCGGGCCGGCGGCGCCTGTCCGTCCGGAAGCCGCCCATGCCTCCCAGGGTGATGTCACGGAGACCGGCCGGGGTCACTCCCGGTGCCGCGCTGTCGTACAGATCGGGCTGAAGCATGCCGAGCGGGTGGCCGAGTGCCTCGGCGAGACGGACGGTCAGCGCGGCCCAGATCCAGCCGCGGTCGGGTCGCCGTCTCGCCCCGCGTCGCCACCGCCCTCCGGCACCGTGCACGGACAACGTCCTGCGCCCGCGTCGATCCTGACGACCCGTTCGCCGGACTCGTCTTCTGTCGACCCGACGGCCGGCCGCTCGGACCACACCAGGTTCTCGACCGGTTTCGCCGGCTCTCCGCCGAAGCCGGCGTCCCCAGGATCACGGTGCACGACCTGCGCCATCCGGCCGCCGCTCTCACCATCACCGGAGCCGAGGAGGCCGACCACCCGTCGGGGCGTGCGGCGTGGCTGCGACCACCACGGCTCCAGACGCGCGAAAGGCCGTTCTCCCAAAAATGAGAGAACGGCCTCCGACCTGCCGAAAGCATGGTCGGGACGACAGGATTTGAACCTGCGACCCCTTGACCCCCAGTCAAGTGCGCTACCAAGCTGCGCCACGTCCCGCTGCGGAGTCACGCGGTAGATTCCGCGTGATCACGCAGGTCAACACTACCGCACGCGTACGGGTGCTGCCGTCGGCTGCTCCACTACCGGGCCGGTGACGCGGCCGGCGCGGCGGACCGGGACGAGGAGGGCGGCCCCGGCCGCGGTCAGGCAGAACAGCGCGAGCAGGGCCCAGGCGTGGGTGTAGCCGGAGGCGTACGGCAGCCCGGAGGGCTGGAGGCGCCCGGTGACCAGGACGCTGGTGAGCGCGGCGCCGATGGAGCCGCCGATGGTGCGGATGTTGGCGTTCATGCCGGTCGCGGCGCCGGTCTGCTCGGGCGGCACGCTGCCGACGATGAGGTTCGCCATCGAGGCGAAGGCCAGGCCGATACCGAGGCCGAACAGACCCGCGACGACGCCGATCTGCCACTCCTTGTCGTGCCAGAGGGTGAGGAAGCCGCAGGCCAGCGCGCCGAGCGCGGCTCCCGCGGTGAGCTGCGCCTTGGCCCCCACGCGGGGCTCGAGGCGGCCGCCGACGACGCCCGAGAGGAACATGGCGATGAGCATCGGCAGCATGAGCAGGCCGGACTCGGTGACGGTGGCGCCGAAGCCGTAGCCGGCCGAGGCGGGGGTCTGGACGAAGCCGGGCAGGAAGGACCAGATCGCGTACATGCCGGCGCCGAACAGGAGGGCGGCCGTGTTGGTGGTCCAGACGGCGGGCAGCCGCATCACGCGCAGGTCGATGAGCGGGGTGGCGGAGCGGGACTCGGTGAGCAGCCAGACGGCGAACAGGACGACGGCCGTGCCGAACAGGCCGAGCACCTTGGCCGAGCCCCAGCCCCACTGCCCGGCCTGGCTCAGCGGCAGCAGCAGCGCCACCAGCCAGGCGGAGAGCAGCCCGGCACCGAGCCAACTGACGCTGCCCTCGGCCCGCTTGGGCGACTCGGGAACGTAGCGGGCGGCGATCAGGACGGTCGCCGCGACCACTGCGACCGGGATCCAGAACAGCCAGCGGTAGTCCAGCGCCGAGACGATCGGTCCGGCAGCCACGATGCCGACGCCGCCGCCGGCCGCGATCACCGCGGACAGGTTGCTGATGCTGCCGCTGACCTCGGCCGGGGTGAACTCGTCGCGGATGATGCCGAAGGAGAGCGGGAACAGGGCGCCGCCGATGCCCTGGACGACCCGGGCGATGATCAGGACGCCGATGTTCGGCGCGAGCGCGGCGACGAGGCAGCCGGCCAGGACCGCCAGCAGGACGGCGACGAGGGTGCGCTTCTTGCCGATCAGGTCGCCGACCCGGCCGAGTATGGGAGTGAAGACCGAGGCGGACAGCAGATAGGCCGTCATCACCCAGGTCGCGGTGGACTGGGAGGTGTGCAGGGCGTGCTGGACGGTCGGCAGGGCCGGTGCGACCAGCGACTGGAGCATGGAGAACACGCCGGCGCCGGTCGCGAGGACCGCGAAGGTGAGGCGGGTGGACTTCCGGGGCATGAAGGGCCTCTCCGAAATCGGAACGGAGGGAAAGGGACGGAACGGCGAGGGAAAAGTCGGTGAGCGTGCGGGAAGGGGACACCGGGCCGCGTCCGGCCATGGCGGTACCGCTCCGCACTGCTAAAGTGGAGGTACCCCTCCACTCTACTGGAGGCAACCCTCCGCTTCAATCGAAGTCGAGGAATCCCTCCGGTTCACCCTTGTCACGCGGGAGGCAGCAGTGACGGACAGCCCGTTCCCCGTCAGTGAGATCGTCGCGTCCCGGAGACCGCACCGTAAGGACGCGGCCCGCAACTACGACGCGCTGATCACGGCCGCCCGCGAGGCGTTCGCGGAGCGGGGCGCGGACGTCTCCCTGGAGGACGTCGCCCGCCGCGCGGGGGTCGGGATCGGCACCCTGTACCGGAACTTCCCCACCCGCCGCGACCTCTTCGAGAGCGTCTACGCGGACGAGGTCAACGCCCTGTGCCGGGCCGCCGTGGACCTGGCCGTGCTGGAGCCGTGGGAGGCGCTGACGTCCTGGCTGGACCGCTTCACCGGCTACATGGTCACCAAGCGCGCGGTGCGCGAGGCCCTGAACGACGAGTCGGAGATCTTCCAGGCCTGCCGTGACTCGATGTACGCGGCCGGCGGCCCGCTGCTGGAGCGGGCCCAGAAGGCGGGCGTGGTCCGCACCGACATGGAGATCGGCGACCTGCTCCGCATGGTCTCCGGCATCACGGCCACGGCCTTCGACGACGACGCCCAGCGCAACCGCGTCCTCGGCATCGCCCTGGACGGGGTACGCGCCGCCCGCTAGGGGTTCGGAGTCCGCGCCGCCCCTACGCAGGTTCAGAGTCGTACGACGATGAGCGCGATGTCGTCCCGGCCGCCGCTGGCGACGCCCAGTCGGGCCAGTACGGTGTCGGCCAGCTCCTCGGTGCCCAGGTGTCTGAACTCGCCGAGGACATCGGCCAGTTGGCCGAGGCCCACGTCGATGTCCTGGTCCCGCCGCTCGATGAGCCCGTCGGTGTACAGGACGAGGGTGTCACCGGGCTTGTACGGCAGGCTCGCCTGCGGGCGGGGGACGTGCTGCGGGCGGGCGCCCAGCGGCGGGTCGGTGGCCTGGTCCAGCAGCTCGCAGCTGCCGTCGGGGTGGATGAGCATCGGCGGCGGGTGGCCCGCGCTGCTGTAGGTGATCAGACGGCTGCGCATGTCGACGACCGCCTTGACGGCGGTGGTGCCGAGCGCCCCCTCGACGGACCTGGCGTACAGGCCGAGGACCTCCAGGGCCTGGGCCGGGCGCTCCAGGGCCCGGATGGCGGCGGACAGGGCACTGCGGAGCATGCCCATGACGGCCGCCGCCTCGAGGCCGTGGCCGATGACGTCGCCGACCGCGACGGCGAACCGGTCGGGCGCGATGTCGACGACGTCGTACCAGTCGCCGCAGACGTTGAGGGAGCCGGTGGCGGGCAGGTAGCGCACCGCGATGTCGCGGTGGCGGGCCAGGTCGGGGACGTGCAGCATGGCCTCCTGGAGGATGACGGCGACCTCGCGTTCGCGGGTGTGGGCCTGCCGCAGCTCCTCGTTCAGCCGCTGCAGCTCCCGCGCCCGTGCGTACAGCTCCGCCTCCAGGGCCTGCATCTGCTCCGGGCGCTCCGTCGCGCGGACGCCGTCGGGGTGGGTGGCCCGGTACTCCTTCACGAACGCGGTGACGTCCTCCACCCGGTGGATGATGTAGTCCACCTGCCCGGCCGCGCCGAGCACGGGCGTGTTCACCGGGGACCACCAGCGCTCCTCGAAGATTCCGGGCCGCCCCATGACGGGGATGTCGTACTTCTGCAGCGCCATCGTGTCGGACCGGCCGGTGGCGAGGACCCGGTGCAGGGAGGCACCGAGATTCTTGACCCCGTCGGCGTCCGGGTCGGCGGGGTTGTCCGGGAACGCGACGAAGATGTGCCGCCCGAGCAGATCCTCCCGGGTGCGTCCGGTGGCCGCCAGATAGGCCCGGTTCACATCGACGATGACCAGGTCCGGACCGAGGACCAGATACGGGCTCGGCGTCGCGGCGAACAGCGCCGTGTGATCAACCCGCGATGCCACCGCTGACGCTCCTTCCCGCCTCAACGGCTTCATCCTCAATCTACGGTCCGCCCTGCGGCCCTGCCCGCCGTGCGCCCGGGCGGTGCGCACGGCGGGCGGCGCGCACCCGGCGGGCCGGCGCGGGTCGTGCCAGGCTGGGAATCCGGCCGGCGGGTCCGCGAGGTGCCGCCGGGGCCGGGTGCCGACGCTGGGAACGGTGAGTGCGGATGAGTACGAGGCCCGCGGGCAGCCCGGATCCCGGGCCGGCCGGTGCCGGGAACGGACCCGCCGTCTCCCGACGCGAGTTCGACGCGCTCTTCGCGGCGGTCCGCACCTGGGACCGCTGGACCCCGGCCGACCGCGGCGCCTGGAACCGGGTGACCGCGGACCATGTGCGACGGGCCACGGAGGCCGTGCGGTCCGGTCGGGTCGTGCCGCTGGGGCTGCCCTGGAACACCGCACCCGGCCCCGGCAACCCCAGGCCCGCCCTGCACCACATGACCGATCTCGGTGACGTGGAGCGCCCGGAGCCCGCCACCCACAAGGACTTCATCGGCGCCGACTACCACGGCAAGTCCGTCACCCACCTCGACGCCCTGTGCCATGTCTCCTACCGGGGGCAGCTCTACGACGGCCGGACGGCGAAGGACGTCGTCGGCGCGGCGGGGGCCCGCTTCGGAGCGGTGTCGGCGCTCGGCCCCCTCGTCACCCGGGGAGTTCTCCTCGACCTCCCGGCCGTGCTCGGGGTCGACTGGCTGGAGCCGGGGCGGGCGGTGCACGCGACGGACGTCATCGCCGCTGAGCAGGCACTCGGCGTGCGGATCGGCGAGGGCGACGCGGTGCTCCTGCGCTCCGGGCAGACCCGCCGCCGCGCGGACCTCGGCGCCTGGGACCCCGACACGGCCTGCGCGGGCTTCCACGTGGACGCCGTACCGCTGCTGGCCGAGCGCGGCATCGCGCTGCTCGGCGGTGACGGCGACAGTGACGTACGGCCCTCCCCCGTGGACGGCGTGCACTCGCCCGTCCATGCCCTGGTCGTGGCCGCGATGGGGGTACCGCTCCTCGACAACCTCGACCTGGAGGCCCTGTCGGCCGCGACGGCCCGGGCGGGGCGGCGCGAGTTCCTGCTCGTCGTGGCACCGCTGAACATCCCGGGCGGAACGGGCTCGCCGGTCAACCCGGTCGCGATTCTATGACTTAAGGGCCCGCAACCCTGGGTATGAAATGTCCGTAATCTCCCGTATATCGTATCGTTTTAAAAAACGGACTCTGCAGGCGCGAATGAGGCGAAGCGTGGTTCGGGGCGGCGGGAAAGCGACAGCGACGGGCCGTGCGATCGACGGCGGCGGGCCCGCCCGCTCGCGTGAGCGTTTCCTCCAGGGCGAGGCGATCGAAGTCGGCGTACGCGTCCCCATCTCCAACTCGTGGCAGCGCTGCCGCGCCCTGGGGCTCTCCCCCGACCAGCCCGGACTTCCCTTCCGGGACGACTTCGAGCACGATGCCCGGATCATCCGGGCAGCCGTGCCGGTGCTCGACCGGCTCCAGACCTGGTTCGCCGGCAGCAAGATGAACATCTCCCTGGCGGACGGGGACGGGACCGTCCTGCTGCGCCGCTTCGGAGAGACCTCCCTGGCCAGGAGCCTCCCGGCGTTCCAGCGCGTCCCCGGGTTCGTGTTCGCCGAGCAGTACGCGGGCACCAACGGAATCGGGCTCGCGCTGGCGGAGCGGCAGCTCGTCCAGGTCTACGGCGCCGAGCACTTCGCCGAGCGCGCGCAGGGCAACGCCTGCCGGGCGCTTCCGGTCCGCGACCCGATCAGCGGCCGTATCGAGGGCGTCCTGTGCCTCGGTTACCCGCGCGGCGCCGAGGACCCGGCGCTGGCCACCGTGATACGCCGGGCGGCCCGCGCCATCGAGCGGCGGCTGCTCGGACAGAGTTCCGAGCGTGAGCGGGCCCTGCTGCGGACGTACCTGGACACCGGCGCCGAGACCGCGGCCGGACCGCACCACAGCGTCGGGGTCGGTGAACTGGCCCTCGGGATGCGCCCCTGCGACCGGGCGGTCCTCATGGAGAGGGCCGTCGAGCTGATCTCCTGCGCCCAGCGGGCCGCGGTCCGCGTGGCCCTGTCCGACGGCCGGCGGGTCACGCTGGTCAGCCGCCCGATGACGACCGCCACCGGAGTGGAGGGCTTCGTCACCGAGGCCCTCCTGCCCGGCCCGGCACCGCACGAGCCCCTTCTCATCCGGTGGCCTGCCGAGGAGCCCCAGCCCCTCGCCCTCGTCCCCGCCGCCCCGCCGGCCGTGGTCGTGCCCGTCACCGCGCCGCCCGGCCTGGTACCCCTCCGAGCCGAGACGCGAGGCGCCGGCGCGTCGGCGGGCGGTCCGTCCGGCGCGCCGGACGGGGGCAACGGCACGGCGCACGAAGCCGGAGCCGGCCTCACAACGGGCGTCGGCCCCGGGGCAGGCGGCCGCCTGGACTCGCCGTCCCGCACGGGTCCCCAGACGCGTGGACTTGTGCTGGTGGGAGAGCCGCACGTGGGGCGGTACGCCCTCGCCGCGCGCCGCCGCCTGGAGCTGCTGACCGACGCCAGCACCCGCATCGGGACCACCCTGGACGTGCGCCGTACCGCCGAGGAACTCGCCGAGACCGCGGTGCCGCGGCTGGCCGACTACGTCACGATCGACCTGCCCGAGGCCGTCCTGCGGGGCGAGGAGGCCGCCGACCCCTTCTCCGACCTGTACCGCACGGTGGTCCACGGCATCCGCGAGGGCTGTCCGTTCGACCCGGTCGGCAAACGTACCGACTACGGCCAGGCCACTCCGCACCTGCGCTGCCTGACCAGCGGGCAGGCGGTGCTGGAACCGGACCTGCGGATCGCCATGGGCTGGATCGCCCACGACCCGCAGCGCGCCGAGGCGATGCTCGCCCACGTCCGCTCGCTGATCGCCGTCCCCCTCGTGGCCCGCGGCGTCGTCCTCGGCGTGGCCGCGTTCTACCGGGGGCAGCACCCCGCGCCCTTCGACGACGACGACTGCTCGCTCGTCCAGGAACTCGCCGGCCGCGCCGCCCTGTCCATCGACAACGCCCGGCGCTACACGCGCGAGCGCACCATGGTCCTGACCCTCCAGCGCAGCCTGCTCCCACAGGGCCTGCCCGACCAGGACGCCGTCGAAGTGGCCCACCGCTACCTGCCGGCGGAGTCCGACGTGGGCGGGGACTGGTACGACGTCATCCCCCTCTCGGGTACCCGGGTCGGCCTCCTGGTCGGTGACGTCGTGGGCCACGGCATGCTCTCCGCCGCCACCATGGGGCGGCTTCGCACCGCCGCCCGCAGCTTCGCCGAACTCGACTTCTCCCCGGACGAGGTCCTCACCCACCTCGACAACCTGGTGGGCCGCCTGGACCGGGAGGCTCCCGCCGCGGGCGAGGCGGACGTCTTCGGCGCGACCTGCCTGTACGCCGTCTACGACCCGACCACACAGCAGTGCACCATGGCCCGCGCCGGGCACCCGCCCCCCGCGCTCGTCCACCCCGACGGCACGGTCTCCTTCCCCGACCTGCCCGCCGGGCCCCCGCTGGGCCTGGGCGGCCTGCCCTTCGAAGCCGTAGACGTCGACCTCCCCGAGGACAGCCGGCTGGTCCTCTACACCGACGGGCTGATCGAGGGCCGCAACCGCGATGTCGACGTGGTGCTCGACCGGCTGCGGGGCGCCCTCGCCCACCCGGGGCGCACCCCCGAGGAGATCTGCGAGACGGTCCTGGACACCGTGGCGCCGGTCCACCCCCATGACGACATCGCCCTGCTCGTCGCCCGTACCCACGCCCTGGCCCCCGACCGGATCGCCACCTGGGACCTGCCCGCCGACCCCTCCCTCGTCAGCGAGGTCCGCTCCGCGGCGCTCCGCCAGCTGGCCGACTGGGGAATCGAGGAGGCCGCCTTCGCCGCCGAGCTGATGCTGAGCGAGCTGGTCACCAACGCCATCCGGCACGGCTCCGGTCCGGTCCGGGTACGGCTGCTGCACGGCCGCACCCTGATCTGCGAGGTCTCCGACCGCAGCAACACCGCCCCGCACCTGCGCCGGGCGGCCAGCACCGACGAGGGCGGCCGCGGCCTGTTCCTGGTGGCCCAGCTGGCGCAGAGCTGGGGCACCCGCTACATCCGGCAGGGCAAGGTCATCTGGGCCGAGTGCGGGCTCGACGCCGCCTGAAGGCGCGGGCGCGGCTGACCCGTTGGTGTCATCGCGGGCGTCAAATCCGGAATGCGATAATTCGCCCCACTAGTATCGCCGGTGAGAGTCGGGACGAAATCGCCAGGCCGACCCCCGGAGATGTCCGTGCACGACCTTCCCGACACCCCCGCGAACGCGGCCGGAACCTTCGGAGCCGATCCTCTGGTACGGATCCGCGGGCTCGCCAAGCGGTTCGGCGGGACCCGTGCGCTGGACGGGGTCGACCTCGACGTCCGGGCCGGCAGCGTCCTCGCCCTCCTCGGCCCCAACGGTGCCGGAAAGTCCACGCTCATCAAGGTGCTCGCGGGGGTCCATCATGCCGACGCGGGCTCGGTCACGGTGGCCGGGCACCCGCTCGGCAGCCATGCCGCCGCCCGCAGCATGTCCTTCATCCACCAGGACCTCGGGCTCGTGGACTGGATGACCGTCGCCGAGAACATCGCCCTGACCACCGGATACCCGCGCCGCGCCGGACTGATCTCCTGGCGGCGGACCCGGGAGCGCTGCGCCGAGGCCCTGGAGACGGTCGCCGGGCACCTCGATCCGGACACGCCGGTCGCCCGGCTCGGCCCCGCCGAGCGTTCACTGGTCGCCGTCGGCCGCGCCCTGGCGGCCCGGACGCGACTGGTGGTGCTCGACGAGCCGACCGCGCGGCTGCCCGCCGCGGACTGCGCCCGGCTCTTCCGGGTCTTGCACGCCCTGCGGGACCGGGGGCACGGCATCCTCTACGTCACCCACCGCATGGACGAGGTGTACGAGGTGGCCGACGCCTTCGCCGTCCTGCGCGACGGCCGGCTCGTCAGCCACGGCCCCCTGGCGGGCCACAGCCCCGCCCGGCTGGTCCGCGACATCGTCGGCGCGGAACAACCGGCCCGTCCTCTCCCCTCGACCTTGCCCCTGGGCGGCCCGGCCGTGCTCGCCCTCGACGGCGCACGGACCGCCGGCACGGCGCCGGTCACCCTGGAGCTGCGGGCCGGGGAGGCGCTGGGCCTGGTCGGCCTCTCGGGCGCCGGGCACCTGGAGCTGGGCCGCGCGCTGGCCGGTGCCCGGCCCTTCCTCGGCGGCCGGGTGCTCCTGGACGGCCGGCCCTACCGGCCCCGCACGGTCGCCGACGCCGTCGCCGCCGGGGTCGGCTTCGTGCCCGGGGACAGACAGCGGGAGGGCTGTGCCATGGGACTGACCGTGCGCGAGAACCTGCTGGCCAATCCCCGGGCAGGGGGTCTGCCCGCGCTGCGCTGGACCGGTCCCCGCCGCGAACGTGCCCGCGCGGCTGAGCTGATCGAACGGTTCGCGGTGCGTCCCCGCGACAGCGAGGCGCCGCTCGCCTCCCTGTCCGGCGGCAACCAGCAGAAGGTCCTGATCGGCCGGTGGTTCCGGTCGGACCTGCGGCTGCTGATCCTGGAGGAGCCGACCGCCAGCGTGGACGTCGGAGCCAAGGCCGCGGTCCACCGGCTGCTGGACGAGGCGCTGGCCGGCGGTCTCGCGGTCCTGCTCGTCTCGACCGACTTCGAGGAGGTGGCGGGCGTGTGCCGGCGCGCCCTGGTGTTCGTCCGCGGCCGGGTGGCCTGCGAGCTGGGCGGTGCGGACCTCACGGTCACCGGGCTCGCCCGGGCGGCCTCGGCGCTGCCGGCGCCCGGAACCAGCACGGACTCATGACCGCCGCGCCCCCGCCCTCCGCCCCCCGTTCCCGGCCGCTGCGGCGGGGTCCGGCCTGGCATCTCGCGGGCGCCTACGGCCTGCTGGTCCTCACCGCGCTGCTCGTCCTGGTCTTCTCCCTCCTGCTGCCGCGCACGTTCCCCACCCGGGACACCGTCGACTCGATCCTGTCCAACCAGTCGATCCCGGCCGTCCTCGCGCTCGCCGCCATGGTCCCCATCGTGACCGGCTCCTTCGATCTCTCCCTCGGCTACGGCCTCGGTCTGGCCCACGTCATGGTGCTGTACCTGGTCGTCGACGCCGGATGGCCGTGGCCCTGGGCCTGCCTGGCGGTGATCGCGGGCGGCGGGGCGGCGGGGGTCCTCAACGGTGTGGTCGTGGAGTTCGGCCGGATCGACTCCTTCATCGCCACCCTCGGGACCGGCAGCATGCTGTACGCCGTGACCGGCTGGGTCACCGGGGGCGGCAGGATCGTCCCGGGCCCGGACGGACTGCCGGCCGCGTTCACCGACCTCTACGACGCCACGCTCCTCGGCCTGCCGCTGCCCGCCTTCTACGTGCTCGGCCTCGCCGTCGTCCTCTGGGTGGTGCTGGAGCGGCTGCCGCTCGGCCGGTTCCTGTACGTCATCGGGGCCAATCCGCGCGCCGCCGAACTGGTCGGCATTCCGGTCCGCCGGTACACCGTCCACGCGTTCACCGCATCGGGGCTGATCGTCGGCTTCGCCGGGGTGCTGCTGGCGGCTCAGCAGCAGATCGGCAATCCCAGCGTCGGTCTCGACTACCTGCTGCCCGCGTTCGTCGGCGCCCTCCTCGGCTCCACCGCGATCAGACCCGGCCGGCCCAACGCCCTGGGCACGCTCGTCGCCGTCGCCGTGCTCGCCGTCGGCCTCACCGGCATCGGACAGCTCGGCGGCGCGTTCTGGACCGTCCCCCTGTTCTACGGCGGCACGCTGCTGCTCGCCGTCGGCCTGGCCGGCTACTCCGCCCGCCGGCTGCGCACCGGGGCCGACGGGACCCGCGGCGCACCGCCCGTGCCGCCGCCCCCGCCGGCCGCGTCCGAGAAGAGCGAGGGCGGGAACGGCCCCGCGGGCACCGCACCATGACCTGTGCCAGGGACCCCGACTCCGGCCGTGCCCCGACGCTCGGCCCGCCGCGCGGAGCTCCCGTGCGCCGCACCCGCAAGGCCACCGTCCGCCGGGCCGGCCGGGCCGGGCTCGTCTGCCTCGCGCTGCTGGCTGTGACGGGCGCCCTGACCGGCTGCGAGCGCGGTTCGCCGAACACCCCCACGATCTCCACCACCGGTCCGGGCGGTTGCCCCGCGGTCCAGGCCGCAGCCCTGGCCTCCGTCGCACGGGCGGAGCGGACCGACACCGCCTGGAACGGACCGACCACCGGCCCGGCGGCGGTGTCCGGCAGGACGGTCGTCTTCGTCGCGCAGACCATGACCAACCCCGGGGTCGCGGGCGTCGCGGACGGCCTGCGGGAGGCCGCGCGCGTCATCGGCTGGCAGGTCCGGGTGATCGACGGCGGCGGCAGCCCCGCCGGCATCCAGGCGGCCATGAGCGAGGCCGTGGCGCTGCGGCCCGCGGGCATCGTCATCGGCGGCTTCGACCCCGGCTCGACCTCGCAGCAGGTCGCCGCGGCCGGCGCGGCCGGCATCCCGCTCGTCGGCTGGCACGCGGTCGCCGCCCCCGGCCCGAGCAGGCGGCCTCCGCTCTTCACCAACGTCACCACCCGGGTCGAGGACGTGTCCGGCATCAGCGCGCAGTGGATCATCGCGCACTCCGGCGGCCGGGCCGGGGTCGTCCTGTTCACCGATGCCTCGGTCCCGTTCGCTACGGGTAGGTCCGTGGTGAGCGGGGCTTCCCCCGCCACCTGCCCGGGGGTGGGGACGCTGCCGTACGAGAACATCCCGATCCCGGACGCGAGCAGCCGCGTCCCGCGCGAGATCGCCTCCCTGCTCTCCCGTTTCCCGGACACCTGGACGCACTCCGCCGCCATCAACGACCTGTACTTCGCCGACGCCGCCCCCGCCTTCCGCGCGGCCGGCCGGAAGGGGGCGGGACCGCCTTTCAACATCGGTGCCGGGGACGGCGACCCCTCCGCCTTCCAGCGCATCAACAGCCGGCAGTACCAGTCCGCCACCGTTCCCGAGCCGCTGACGCAGCAGGGCTGGCAGATCGTCGACGAGTTCAACCGCGCCTTCTCCGACCGCCCTGCCAGCGGCTACGTCGCCCCCACCCATGTCTCGACGGCCGCCAACAGCGCCGGGGCCACGGCCTGGGACCCACCGGGCTACCGGGAGGCGTACCGGAGAATCTGGGGCAGATGAGCCGCCGACGGCCCGGGCCCGGCCGTGCCGGTGTCCCGTGGGCCGTGGTTGGGCGCGCCCCGCCGAACCGGTCCGTACCACAGGTCACCGGCCGCGGCGGCCGACCCGGGCCTGTGCCGCCCCTCCCCTCCCGCCTCCTCGGCGGGTGGCGGGTCGTCCCGGACGCGCGGTGTTGAAGGCGGATCCCCGGCCGCCGTCACGCGACACTTGGGTGAGACGGCCGGCGAGAGGGCGGGGAGGCGAGGGTGGTGATCGCCGTCAATCCGACGGACAGCGGCTCGCTGCTCGCCGCCTTCGGCGCGCTGGGCGTCCTGGCGGTGATCTTCGCCGAGTCGGGGCTGCTGGTCGTCGGCTTCTTCCTGCCGGGTGACACGCTGCTCTTCCCGGCCGGTGTGCTGTGCGCGGCGACCGCGGACCGGCCGGCCCGGCTGGAGCTCTGGCAGGTGCTGGTGTGCGCGGCCGTCGGTGCGGTGGCGGGCGGGCAGGTCGGCTATCTGATCGGCCGGCACGGCGGCCGGCCGCTGCTGGCCCGTACCTCGCGGCCCCGGGTGCGGGAGGGAACGGCCAGGGCGGAGCGGCTGCTGGCCCGGTACGGATACGGCAAGGCGCTGGTGATCGGCCGATTCGTGCCGATGCTCCGGTCGGTGCTGCATCCGGCGGCCGGGGCACTCGGGGTGCCGGTACGGCCGTTCACCCTCTGGCAGTCCGTCGGCGGAGTCCTCTGGTCGCAGAGCTTCGTGCTCGCCGGGTACGCCCTCGGCTCCTCGGTCTCCCACATCGACCGCTACCTGCTGCCGCTGGTCGGCGTGATCGTCGTACTGTCCCTGCTGCCGCTGCTGGTGGAGGCCCGGCGGGCCCGGCGCGACCGCTGACCCCTCTCCCCCCGGGATCACCCGCACAGGAATAGGCAGGCTGCCTGCTATTGTTTGTCAGGCAGCCTGCGTAATTTGCCCGACCGGCTCCACGCAGGCCCAGCAGCGCGGGAAGGGAGGAGCAGCACCTTGGAAACCACCGCCGACACCACCCCCGTACAGCACGAGAAGGCTCCGCCGGGCAATCCGTTCGGGGCGGCCTTCGTGACCCCGCTGTACATGGGTGCCGTCCTCAACCCGATCAACAGCTCGGTGATCGCCCCAGCCCTGGTGGCGATCGCGGCCGCGATGCACACGTCCGTCGGCGGCACCGCGATCCTGATATCGAGCCTCTATCTGACCAGTGCGATAGCCCAGCCGGCGGCCGGACGGCTCGCCGAGGAGTTCGGTCCCCGGCGGGTGTTCTTCGCCGGCATCCTCCTGGTCCTGGCCGGCGGGATCCTCGGTGCGGTGGCACGTGACATGGCACTGCTGGTCGCGGCCCGCGTGCTCATCGGCGCCGGCACCTCCACCGGCTACCCGACCGCGATGCTGCTGATCCGCCGCCGGGCCCGGGACGCGGGCCGGCGGGAACCGCCAGGCAACGTCCTCGGGGGCCTCGCGATCGCGGGCGCCGCCACCGTCGCCGTCGGCCCCGCCATCGGCGGCCTGCTCATCGGCCGGCTCGGCTGGCAGACCGCCTTCTGGATCAACATCCCGGTCGCGGTCGTCGCCTTCGTCATGGCCGCGGTCTGGATACCCAAGGACACCGACCGGGTGCGCGGGCGCTCGGCGCGCGAGCTCGTCTCCCGCATCGACCTGGCCGGCATCGCCGGCTTCGGCGGGGCGCTCACCGCACTCCTGGTGTTCCTGTCCTCGCTGCCCGACCCCGAGTGGCCGGCCCTCGGCGTCTCCGTCGTGATCGCCGCCGTTCTGGTGGCCTGGGAACTGCGCGCCGCCAACCCCTTCCTGAACGTCCGGCTGCTCGCCTCGAACCTCGCACTGACCCGCACCTATCTGCGCAACGGCCTCACACTGCTGGGCACTTACGTGATCCTCTACGGGCTCACCCAGTGGCTGGAGGCGTCCCGGGGGCTCACCGCCTACCAGTCCGGCCTGGCGCTCATCCCGATGGGTGTCCTGTCGGCGGTCTCCGCCCGGGTCGTCTCCCGGCGCAGCCGGGTCCGCGCGCCGCTGGTCGTCTCGGCGCTGCTCCTGCTGGTGGGCGCCGTCGCCACGCTGTTCCTGGACGGCGGCACACCGGTCGCCGTGGTGGTCGTGATCACCGCGGTGTTCGGCCTCACCTCGGGGGCCGGCACCGTGGCGAACCAGACGGTGCTCTACCAGGAGGCGCCCGCGGACAGCGTCGGCACCGCCTCGGGGCTGCTGCGCACCTTCGGCTACATCGGCTCCATCGCCTCGGCGGCCATCACCGGCACCGCCTTCCACACCCACGTCGACGACACCGGCCTCCGGCACATCTCCTGGGCGCTGGTCGCCATCGCCGTCGTCGTCCTCGTCATGACGGTCCTCGACCGGCACCTGGCGCAAGCCGACCGGCGGCCCGCCCCCTGACCCCTCTCCCCCGCCATCCGGCACCGCATCAACCATCCGGAACCATCCGGCAAGACAAGAAAGTTCAGGTCATGACCAGCACCGTCCCGTATCTCGACCCCGCCCGCACCGCCCTGCTCCTGATGGACTTCCAGCCGGCCGTCCTCGCCGCCGTGGCCGACCCGGACCAGGCGCTCTCCCGGGCGCACGCGGCCCTGTCCTGGGCCCGGTCGCACGACGTCCAGGTCGTCCACGTCCGCGTCGCCTTCGCCCCGGAGGACTTCGCCGCCGTACCCGCGCTGAACAAGGCGTTCGCCGCCGTCGCCGAGCACAAGTACCTTCCCGACGGCAGCCCGGAGGCCGACCTGCACGAGTCGTTCGAGGTGTCGGAGCGGGACATCACCGTGCGCAAGATCCGCTTCAGCGCCTTCGCCTCCGCCACCGACGTGCGCGGGCTGCTGCGCGAGCGGGGCATCGACACGCTCGTCCTGGCCGGACTGTCCACCGGCGGCGTGGTCCTGACGACCCTTCGGCAGGCGGCCGACGACGACTTCGCGCTCTACCTCCTCAAGGACGCGACCGCCGACCCCGACCCCGAGGTCCACCGCGTCCTGACGGAGAAGGTCTTCCCGCACCAGGCCCACGTCATCGACACGGACGAACTGCCCGGCCTGACCAAGTCGGCCTGAGCCCCGGCCACCCCCGCGTGGTCACCCCGGCGCGGCCGTCCCGTCCGGCCGCGCCCCCGGGCCCCCGGCCCGGCCCGTCACCTGCCGCTGTCCGCGATCCTGTTCATGATCGCGGCGGCCTTCAGCAGGGTCTCGCGCTCGTCCGCCCGCAGGTGCGCCTCGATCGCCGCGCCGAGCCAGGTAGCGCGGGCCACCGGGATCGTCCCGATCAGCGCGTGCCCCTCGGGCGTCGCGTGGACGAGGGTCTTTCGGGCGTCGCCGGGATCCTTGCTGGTGCTGATCAGGTTCTCGGCGCGCAGGGCGGCGAGCGTCTCGGCCATCGACTGGCGGCGTACGTGCTCGGCCTGCGCCAGTTCGGTGGCCGTGACCGGGCCCTCCTCGGCGATGCGGGCCAGCGTGGTCAACTGCGACCAGTTCCACCGCCGGTCGCTGGGTGCCGACTCGGTGCGCAGCCGGGCGCGCAGCCGGGTCATCGCCTTCATCAACTCGGCGGCGACCTCGGCCTCGGGCCTTGGGTCACTGGTCATCCGCCCACCATACCCAGCGCTCACCTCGCCCTTTGTGCAACTGTTTGCGCCGTCAAGCATTTTGGGGAGGCTATATTCAGATCTGTGAGCACCTCCGAGAGGCGTCGTCGGACCGAGGAGCCGCCCCGATCACCATCGGGCGAGGCGCAGCTACTGGGGCGCAAGGCCGAGCTGGAGCTGATCGACTCCCTGCTCGCCGGTCCCGGCCGGGGCAGCTCCGGTCTGCTGCTGCACGGCGAGCCGGGCGTGGGCAAGACCGCACTCCTGGACGCCGCCGCGGCCCGCGCCACGGCTCTCGGGATGCGGGTGCTGCGCGCGGCCGGTGTGCAGTCCGAGACCCGCATCCCGTACTCGGCGCTGCACCAGCTGCTGTACCCGGTCCGGCACGACGTGGACCGGCTCGACGGGCACCACCGGGACGCCCTGCACCAGGTCTTCGACCTCACCCGGACCCCGGCCCCGGAGCCGCTGGTGTCGACGGCGGTGCTCGCCCTCCTGGAGCTGACCACCGCCGAACACGGCCTGCTGATGATCACCGACGACGTGGCGTGGTTCGACGAGGCCAGCGCGGCCGTCGTGGGATTCGTCGTACGGCGCATCGCGGACGCCCCCATCGTCTTCCTGGCCGCCTCCCGGACCGGCACCGAGGATCTCCTCCGGCGGTCCGGGCTGCCCGAGCGCAAGGTCGAGTCGCTGGACACGGGAGGATCGGGCGCCGTCCTGGACGCGCACGCGCCCGGCCTGGCACCCTCGGTGCGCCGGCGGCTGCTGGCCGAGGCGGACGGCAACCCGCTCGCGCTCCGGGAGTTGCCCGCGGCGCTGACCGACCGGCAGCTGTGCGGCCAGGACCCGCTGCCCGACCGGCTGCCGCTGTCCAGGCGGCTGGCGGCCACCTGCGCCGGACTGCTCGCGGAGCTGCCCGCACCGACCCGCGCCCTCATGCTGCTGGCGGCCCTGGACGCCGACGCCGGGCTCACCACCCTGCGCGCCGCGGCGCGGGGGTCGGCCGACCTCGACGACCTGGTCCCGGCCGAGCGGGCCGGTCTGGTGCACGCACCGACGGCCGGCCGCGGTCTCACCTTCTGCCACCCGCTGATCGGCACGGCCCTGGTGGACCTGGCCGCGCCGAGCGACCGCCGGTCCGCGCACGAGGCGCTGGCCGCCGCCCTGGCCGAGGATCCCGAGCGCCGCGCCTGGCATCTCGCGGAGGCCGCCACCGGACCCGACGAGTCGGTGGCGCGGGCACTGGACGAGGCGGCGCTGACCGCCTGGCGGCGCGGCGGCGCCGCCCCCGCCGAACTGCCGCCGCCGGTCGGCGCGCTGGTCGCCGAGCGGCGGCGGGTCGCCGCGTCCGCGGCGGTCACGGCGCTGGTGCGCGCCGGTGAACTCAGCCCGCACCCGGTCGACCGCTCCCGCCGCCTGGTCGAGGCCGCCTTCCTCGCCACCATGACCGGCCAGCTCGACCAGGTGAACCGGCTGCTGGCCGACGCGGGCCAGACCCCGGACACCCCGACCGGGCTGGTCTTCGCCGCCACCGCCCATCTCCTCACCCATGACGACGGCGACGTCGACGCCGCCTACCGGCTGCTGGCGCGGGCCCTGGACGACGTCACCTGCAAGGCCACGAAAGACGACTGGGACCGTCTCGGGATCCTGTACACCCTGCTGCTGGTCAGCCTCTACACCCTCAGACCCGAGCCGTGGAAGCTGCTCGACACCGCGATGGCCCGGTTCCCGCAGGAGGCGGAGGCGGTCACGCCCTTCCGGCTCTGCTACGACGCGTACGTCGACCCCGCCCGCAAGTCCGAGGCGATCCGGGAGGGGCTCGCGGACGCGTTCGCCGAGCTGCCCACCGACGCGGCGCCCTGGCAGATCGTGCCGCTGGGGGTCGCCGCCGTCGCCATGGACGCCCTCGCCGACTACCGCTGCCTGCTGGCGCGCATGATCGAGCGGGAACGCGACGGCGGCGCGATCGGCATGGTGGTCCCCGCGCTCATGCTGCTCTGCCAGGACTCCTACGTCCACGGGCAGTGGGACGAGGCGGAGCGGCTCGCGCAGGAGGGGCTGGAGCTGGCGACGGCCTACGGCTACCAGTTCTGGGAGCGGCAGCTGCGGGCCGTGCTGGCCTCGGGCGCGGCGCTGCGCGGCAATGCCGACCTCGCCCGCAGCCGCAGCGAGGAGACCAGCACATGGGCGGCTCCTCGCGGCATGGAGGTGACGGAGGGGTACGCACGGTCGGCGCGCAACCTGGCGGCCATCGGGCAGGGCGACTACGAGGAAGCGCTCGCCCAGGCGGCGCGGATCGGCCCGGCCGGCGCCCCCACCCCCGGCGTGCCGGGCCGGTGGATGGTGCTGGACTATGTGGAGGCGGCGGTCCGCACCGGCCGTCTGGAGGACGCCCGGGCGCATGTCCGCGCCGCCCAGGAGGCCGGTCTGCCCCGGATCGGGCCCCGGATCGAGCTGATCACCGCGGGGGCCGCCGCCGTGGCCGCCGACGACGCCGAGGCCGCCGGGCTGTTCGAGGCCGCCCTGGCCCTTCCGGACGCCTCCCGCTGGCCCTGGGACTACGCGCGCATCCGGTTCGCGTACGGCCAGTGGCTGCGCCGCACCCACGACATGGCCGGGGCCCGGGTGCAACTGGGCGCGGCTCTGGAGACGTTCGACGGGATCGGTGCCGTGATGATGGCGCAGCGGGCCGCGGCCGAACTGCGTGCGACCGGTGTCTCCGTCACCCCCCGGTCCGACGCGGCACCCGAGCCGCTGACCGCGCAGGAACGGCAGATCGCCGAACTCGCGGCAACGGGCCTGAGCAACAAGCAGATCGGCGAGCGGCTGTTCCTGTCCCACCGCACGGTCGGCTCGCATCTGTACCGCGTGTACCCCAAGTTGGGGATCACCTCGCGGGCCGCTCTGCGCGGCGCGCTGGAGGCGATGCCCGCCGCCGAGGGAGCCCAGGGACAGCCGACGACACGGACGGGCCACCGCCGGACGCACGACAGCCGACCGAGCAACGACGGGACGAGCCGGCCGCTCGGGGAGCAGTAGCCGAACGAACCCGTGACCGGACGAGCAGTAGGCGACCGAGTCGAACGACCGGTCCCACGCGGCCGTCGCGCCGCCGGCCTTCGTGGCCGTCGGAGGCTGAGCGATCGCACATTTTCCTTGCTTGACAAAGCATATACTGGTCCCGCCATACTCGATGGCGACAGGCCCGCACCTCGGAAGGCCGGCATGGACCTAGGCATCGCCATCGCGGATTTCACCCAACCCGGCGGCGCGGCGGGCATCGCCCGCCATGTGGCCCGACTCGCCCGCAGCGCGGAGGAGTTCGGCTTCCGCCGGATCGCCGTCATGGACCACCTGTTCCAGATCGGGATCGTGGGCGCCACCGAGCAGGAGATGCTGGAGGCGTACACGACCCTGGGATATCTGGCCGCGGCCACCGAGCGGGCGGAACTGCTCGCACTGGTGACCTCGGTCGGATACCGCGAACCCGGGCTGCTGGCCAAGATGGTCACCACGCTCGACGTGCTCTCCGAGGGCCGCGCCGCCCTGGGCATCGGGATCGGCGCCGGCTTCAACCTCGCCGAGGCACGCGGGCTCGGGCTGCCGTTCCCGCCGGTCGCCGAGCGGTTCGAGCGGCTGGAGGAGACGCTGCAGATCTGCCTGCAGATGTGGAGCGACGACGAGAAGCCCTTCGAGGGCCGCCACTACCGCCTCGAACGCACCCTCAACTCCCCCGGCACGGTACGGCGTCCGCACCCGCCGATCCTGATCGGCGGCTCCGGCGAGCGCAAGACGCTGCGGCTCGTCGCGGAGTACGCGAACGCCTGCAACCTCTTCCACGGCCCGGACCTGCCGCACAAGCTCGACGTGCTCCGCCGGCACTGCGAGCGGGCCGGGCGGGACTACGACGAGATCGAGAAGACGGTCCTGCTCCCCCTCGACCCCGGCACGCACGGCGAGCATGTACCCACCCTGCTGGCGGAGTTGCGACGGCTGGACCGCATCGGCATCGACCACGTCATCGGCCCGGTCCGCGGCGCCGACCAGCACGCCGCGCTGCGACTGCTGGGCGAGCGCGTCGTACCGGAAGCGATGCAGATCTGACCGGGCACAACATGGCGTCGACCGCGACCATTTTAATTGCTTGCTGAAGCACTATTTCCAAGGGAGAAGCAGATGAGCACCCCGAGCGAACACCCCGCACCGCACCGGGCCGATGTCGTCATCGTCGGCGGCGGTTCCGCGGGCGCCGTACTCGCCGCCCGGCTCAGCGAGAACCCAGGGCGCACGGTCCTGCTGATCGAGGCGGGCCCCGACTACCCCGCCGACCGCGTCCCGGAGGGCCTGCTGACCCCCCACCAGCTGGCCGACCCCGACCACGACTGGGGCTACCAGGCACGGGCCACCGACCGCGCTCCCAGCATCCCGGCGCCGCGCGGCCGGACGATGGGCGGCAGTTCCGCGGTGAACGCCGGGGTGGCGATCCGGGCCCGGGAAACGGACTTCGCGGCCTGGCAGGAGCGGTACGGCGTCAAGGGCTGGTCGTACGACGAGGTGCTGCCCGCCTTCCGGGACATGGAGAACACGCCGTCCGGGGTCGACAGCCACCACGGCCGCCGCGGGCCGTTCCCGATCCGCCAGTGGGCCTACGGGGAACTCACCTCCCCGCTGCGGGCGTTCGTCGACAGCGCGGCAGGCCTCGGGTACCGGCGCAACGACGACTTCAACGGCGCCGCGCAGGACGGCACCGGCGCCTACCCGATGAACATCGTCGACGGAGTGCGCCAGAACACCGCCCTCGTGTATCTGACCCCGCAGGTGCGCGAGCGCCCCAATCTGACGGTGCTCAGCGACATCACCGTCGACCGGGTGCTGGTCGAGGACGGCGTCGCGCAGGGGGTCGTCAGCGCGTCGGGCACCGTCTTCCGGGCCGGTGAGGTGGTGCTCAGCGCGGGCAGTTACGGCAGCCCGGCCATCCTGCTGCGCTCCGGCGTCGGCCCGGCCGCGGACCTGCGGGGCCTCGGCATCGAGGTGGTCGCCGACCTGCCGGTGGGCCGCCGGCTCCAGGACCACCCGTTCTTCCACTCGCTGTTCGCGCTCGCGCCGGAGCACCAGACCATGACGTCCGCCTTCGCCGCCCATCTGTGGCTGGCCTCGCGCGAGGCGCTCCCCGGTGAACTGGACCTCGCCGTCGTCGGCGTGCATCTGCTGGACGGCTCCTTCAGTCCGACCGGTGGCGCGCTGGTCGTCTCGGCGGCCGTCACCCGGCCGGAGTCGCGCGGCTCGGTGCGACTGGCCAGCCGCGACCCCTACGACGCCCCGGTCATCGACGACAACTACCTGGCGACGGACCGGGACCGCCGGCGCATGCTGGAGGCCGTGCGGCTGGTGCGCCGCCTCGCGGGCAGCGCACCGCTCGCCGGTGCGCTGGCGGCGGAACTGGTGCCGGGCGCGGCCGTGGGCGACGACGACCTGGCGGCGGCGATCGAGAGCGGCATCGCCACCTACGGGCATCCGACGTCGACCGTGCCGATGGGCGGGCCCGAGAACCGGTGGGCCGTCGTGGACGAGTCCGGCGCGGTCAAGGGGCTGGCCGGGCTGCGGGTGGTGGACGCCTCGATCATGCCCGAGACGCCTTCGACGGTGACCAACGCCACCACCATCATGATCGCGGAGCTCATCGCCCGGCGCGTGTACGGGAGTTGAGGCCGCCGGTGCTCCTCGGGTCCGGTCCTGACCGCGCGCGTCCGTTCAGTGCGCCGCGGTCTCGTCCCGGCCCAGCCGGCGGGCCACCGCGAGTCCCCAGGGGATGCCGAGGAGGGCGACGAGCGCGAGTCCGAGGTACAGCGGCGCGGGCCGGGCGGCGCCGAGCGCCAGGGCCGCGAGGGCCACGACGACGCAGGTGCGGGCGAGCGGCCGGTAGAGCGCGCGCTCGTCCCGCCAGGCCTCCAGGCCGGTCGCGATCACCATCGTCGTCACCAGCACGACGGCCACGCCCGCGCACAGCACCCAGGCTGTGGCAGCGGGCGTCCGGCCGGCGTGGGCGTGCTCGACCAGGCCGACCATCGCGGCGCCCATGGCGGTCACCGCGGCCGTCAGCGGCAGATGGGTGAGCATCCACGACAGGGTCACCGCGCGGGCGCTCCGGGGCCGGCGGTGCCCGGCGAAGTCGAAGTACGTCCACCACGCGCCGAATCCGACCACCACCGCGACGAGCCCGACCGCGAGGCCCATGGCCGAGGTCGGCTTCTCGGCCAGCCCGTTCACGACGCCCGTGACGGTCTCGCCGAGCACGATGATGATGAGCAGCCCGAACCGCTCGATGAGCGAGTCGGTGGGGGCGAGCAACGACGCCTGGGCCGGCGGGGTCACGCCGATCACCGCCGCGAACCCCACGACGTAGGTGACGTCCAGCGCCCCCCAGACGAGCAGCCGGGTGTCGGCCGGCAGCGCGGCGCTCGCGAGGAGGACGGCCGCGCAGACCGCCGTCCCGGACACGTAGAGCAGGCTGGGTGTGCGGTACTCCGCGGGGCTGCCACGTCCGGCCAGCAGCCAGAGCACGGCCAGCACGGCGAACAGGACGCCCCCGGTGACGGCGAAACGGCCGCCGTTCTCGCCGCCCGCCCCGGGAATGAACGCCCCCAGCGGGACGAGGACGAGGATCTGCGCCAGGAAGAGACTGCGGCCCCGGGCATCGTCGTGACCGTGCAGATCGTGGTGGAGGGTGCCGTTCAGCCAGGCGATCCACACCAGCGCGAACACCACCGCGAATTCACCGAGGCCGTGCCAGGTGAGATGCCCTGCCAGGTGGTGCGCCGCCTGGGCCACCAGGACGACCACGATGAGGTCGTAGAAAAGCTCCAGGGGGCCCACCACCCGGTGCCGGGGCTGTGCGCCGTGTGCGCGCGGCGGCCGCCACAACTGGCCGCGCAGCCGGGCCCAGCTCTCCTGCTTCTCCGGTCGCGCGGTCATGCCGGCCGTATCCGCCGAGGTCGCTCCCGCATTGCCTCTCCCGGGGTCGTGGTCCGGCCGGAGCCGCACAGGGCCACTGTTTGACGTTTGTATATTAGCGGGGAGGCGGGTGCGGCTGAGCTCAGTCGAGCTTCTCGACCACCGCTTCGAACTGCCGCACCATGGCGGGCACCGACCGGCCGTCGAGCAGGTCGATGACCCGCTTGCGGGCGCTCGCCAGGTGCACGGGGTAGGCGGCCTGGAGCCGCTTCATGCCCTCCGGGGTGAGGGTCGCCACGTTGCCGCGGGCGTCTCCCTCGTAGCGCCGCTTGACGACCTGGCCGCGGCTCTGCAGGGCGTCCACGACGCGGGTGATGCGGCTGGCCGACAGGGCGGTGGCCGAGGCGAGGTCCGTCATCCGGAGTTCCTGGTTCTCGGCCTCGGAGAGGTTCATCAGGACGACGTACTCGGTGAGCGTGAGCCCTGTGGACCGCAGCAGGTCGTCGTCGAGCGAGCGGGGCAGCGCGACGATGACGCGCATCAGGGCGCGCCAGAAGCGTTCTTCCTGGGCGGTCAGCGGCGGGTCTTCTGCGCTCATTTGAGCAGAATAGCGTGCTCAAGCAAGGAATCTCAACCTTCCGGCCCCTGACCGTGGCGCTCAGGCCTGCTCGACGAGCTCCGCGATGACGTCGAAGGGGCGGTACTCGGTGTACTGGCTCTGGATCCCGGCCGCCCGCTTGCGGTACCGGGGGTCGCCGAGCACCTCGTCGACGGCGGCGCGCACGGCGGACACCTCCGGGCGGGCGGTGCGCAGGTTGACACCGGTGCCGGACCACTCGACCCGGGCGGCGACCTCGGGCTTGTCCTCCGTCTCGCCGCCGACGACGAGCGGGACGCCGTGCCGCAGCGCGGTCTGGACACCGCCGTAGCCGGCGTTGGTGACGAGGACGTCGGCGAGCGGCAGCAACTCCTCGAAGGGCACGAACCCGGCGAGGTGGACGTTGCCGGGGACCTGGCCGTCCATCTCCTTGCGCACCAGGTCGGGACCGTCGGGCCGGGCCGTGGCGGCGACGACGGTGACGTCGGCGTCGGCGAGCGCGCGCAGTGCGGGGACGACGAGCTGGGACAGGTCGCCGTTCTCCACGGTGCCCTGGGTGACCACGACCACCGGCCGGCCGGAGGACAGCTCCGCCCACCACTCGGGCCGTTCGAACTCGCTGTCGGAGGCGGCCGGGAGCGGGCCGATGAAACGGAAGCCCTCGGGGGCGTCGCTGCGCGGGTACTCGAAGGCGGGGACGGTCAGCTGGAGCAGGAGGTCGGGGACCGTGCACATGGCGTCGAAGATCGACCCGGGGAACGTGACGCCCATCGAGGTGAAGACGTCCTCCACGTACTGCTGCGCGTCGGCGAACATCGCCCCGACCTGGGCGCGCATCCCCTCGTAGCGAGCGCGCTCCTCGTCGTTCGTGGGCGGCAGCAGCCCTGGTCCGAAGGGCGCGGTGTCGGCGCTGGCGAAGGGGGGCGGCGCGATGCCGATGGTCATGAGGAGCGGGCGCTGTTCCCGCGGGGACCGCAGGACCGTCGCGAGCGTCCACAGGGACAGGAGTTCGCTGATCACCACGGTCGCGGGGAACTCCGCGAGCAGTTCCTGCAGGCGCCGGTCGTGGAGCGGCGCGGGGTCGGCGGCGAAGTGCTTGAGGTCGAAGGATATGCGCTCGAAGGGGGCGAGTTCGTCGCGCTCGGGGAAGCCGGTGCTGAGGTCGGCGCCGTCGACGTCCGCCTCGGCCGGGTAGGGGACGAAGCGCGCGCCGGTCCTGCGGACCCGGTCCTCGAACCGGGTGCCCGTATAGAAGAGCACCTCGTGCCCGCGCTCGGTCAGATCGGCCGCGATCGCCGCGAGGGGCAGGACATGGCCGGGCACCGGGCTCGCTGTGACAAGGATCTTCGCCATGGTCTCGTTCCTGGGCAGGCCGGACCGCGGTCCGGGCGTCCTTATTTGCTTCAAAAAGCAATATAGAGAACCGGCGCCCGGACTGTCGAACCCCTCACGGAACCCGGCGCGTCTCCGGCCCAGTTGGCCCTGATGAGTCGTCAGGCCTCAGTCCATGACTGGAAGATCGCTGCCTGGCCGTGACAAGTTCCTTCCAGGTCAAGGAGGTTCCACATGGTGACGTCCTCTATCCAGAACCTCCGGCCGGACCGGGCTATCCGCAACCCTCGGTAGCCGGAGGCGTATCCGCGGGTGGTCACCGAGTGCACGAAGGCGTCCCGGTCGCCCTGGGCGTCCGGTTCGGCGGACAGCCGGGAGGGGAGCCGGACGAACTCCTCCCAGGGGTACTCGAAGCACTTCTGGGCGGTGGCGTTCGCGTAGACGAAGACCGGATCCGGGCCGGCGTCGTGCGCGAGCAGCCCGAAGGGCGCGGCCCGGTAGAGCCAGCGGGCCGCCTCGCCGGCGTCCGGGAACGCGGTGGGGCACAGGGGGGTGCCGGTCAGCCGCTCGTGGCTGGACAGCAGGAGCTGCGCGAAGGCCGGGCCCCGGCTGTGCTCCGCGCCGTATGTCGTGACCATCGGTGGCCGCCTTTCGTCGATTTCCGAAGGGATGGTTCCAGAGCGGGTACGGCCGCTGATCGCCGGGGCACCGGCCGGGCCCGCATTCGCCCGCCCCGGAACCGGAGTCGACAGTGCCGGAGTTGACATCCTGAACAAGGATGACTGAAGGTTCATTCACCCAACGAATCCGAGCGGCCCGCTGACCGCCCCGGGCCGGGCCGGCACGGAGTCGAACCGTCCTCCGCCACCCGAAAGGGACCCGAACCCCCCATGTCACAGCGCCTGTTGACACACCTGCGCCATGTCGACCTCGCCGTCCCCGACCTCACCAAGCAGCGCGACTTCTACGCCGGAGTGTGGGGCCTGACCGAGACCGGCTCGGACACCGGCATCTCGTTCCTGGCCGCCGAAGGGTCCCCCGAGCAGTACGTGGTCCGGCTGCGGCGGGCCGAGGAGAAGCGCCTCGACCTCATCGCCTTCGGCTCCGCCACGGCCGCCGACGTGGACACCCTGGCCGAACGACTCCTCGCGGGCGGTGTCCGGCTGATCAGCCGCCCGGACACGCTGGACACACCGGGCGGCGGCTACGGCTTCCGGTTCTTCGACGTCGACGGGCGCACCGTCGAGGTGTCGGCCGACGTCGCGGTGCGCGCCCACCGCCGGATCGAGGCGAGGGAGTCCGTGCCGGTCCGGCTCTCCCATGTCGTGGTGAACTCGCCCGACGTCGCCAGGACCCGGAAGTGGTACGAACAGCACCTCGGCTTCGCACTGTCGGACGCCATCGTCCACCCGCACGCCGGGGATCTCCTGAACTTCATGCGAATCAGCCCGCAGCACCACAGCCTGGGCATCGCCGCCGGACCGCACGCCTCGGTCCACCACGTCTCCTTCGAACTGCGCGGAGTCGACGAGTTCATGCGCGGCACCGGCCGGCTGCTCCGCCACGGGACCCGGCTGGCGTGGGGCCCGGGCCGCCATCTGGCGGGCGACAACGCGTTCTCCTACTTCTTCGACCCGCACGGCAACAGCGTCGAATACACCACGGAGATGGAGCAGCTGGACGAGGACACCTGGCACCCGCACCACTACTCGGTCGAGGACGAGGAGGCGACCGACCAGTGGGGAACCGCCAACGCCCTGACCGAGCCGATCCTGAAGGAGCTGCACAACGACGTGGACCGCGGGCTCTTCACGGCTCCCCCGGTGTGACCGGGCGCCGGACGACCGCCCACGCCAGGGGTCGGGGGTCCGGCCGCCGCGGGACCCCACCAGCTTGGCCACCAGGCGGCGGAAGGCGACCAACATTGTCTGGG
>NZ_JBSHBL010000018.1:0-92212 GCF_053611985.1 Streptomyces sp. NPDC054770 | reverse complement strand
GGGGGCTTTTTTTTTTTTTAAACCCCCCGGGCGGGGGGGGGCGCGGCCCCCCCCCCCCCCCCTGGGGTGGTTGGTCCGGCCGCCGCGTCACCACACCTGCTGGTCCTCCTGGAGGCGTACGGCGACGAACTTGGTCTGGGTGTAGTGGTGCAGCGCCTCCAGGCCCTTCTCCCGGCCGTACCCGCTGTTCTTGTAGCCGCCGAACGGGCCCTCGACCAACATGCCGGGCGGGTAGGCGTTGACGTAGACCTGCCCGGCCTCCAGGCGGGCGGCCACGCGGTGGGCGCGGGTCACGTCACCGGTCCAGAGGGCGGCGACCAGGCCGTAGTCGGAGTCGTTGGCGAGGGCCACCGCCTCGTCCTCGTCCTCGAAGCGCAGGACGGCGAGCACCGGACCGAAGACCTCCTCGCGGGCGATGCGCATGTCCGGGGTGACGTCCGTGTAGACGGTCGGCTCGAAGGTCCAGCCGTCCCCGGTCGGCCGGCCGCCGGTGAGCAGGGTGGCGCCGTCCTGCTCGGCGATCTTGAAGTACTCGTTGACCTTGTCGTACTGGGCGCGGGTGATCGCCGGCCCGTAGGTCTCCCCCGGCGTGATGTGCGTCAGCACGGTCCGTACGGCCGCCACGAACTCGTCGTGGATCCGCGCGTCGACCAGCAGCCGGGTGCCCGCCATGCAGGACTGGCCGCCGTTGGGCAGGAACGCCTCGACGGCCCCCTGGGCGGCCTTGGCGAGGTCGGCGTCGGCGAAGACGATGTCGGGTGACTTGCCGCCCAGCTCCAGCGTGAGCGGGATGATCCGGTCGGCGGCGATCCGGCCGATCTCGCGGGCGGCCCGGACCGAGCCGGTGAACGCCACCTTGCGGACCTTCGGGTGGCCGACGAGCGCCGCGCCCACGGTGTCCCCCGTGCCGGTGACGACGTTCAGCACGCCGTCGGGCAGACCGCACTCGGTGGCGATACGGGCCAGGCGGAGCGTGGTCGCCGAGGTGAACTCGGACGGCTTGGCCACGACGGCGTTGCCGGCCGCGAGGGCCGGGGCGACGGAGCGGGCCGCCTGGTTCAGGGGCGCGTTCCACGGCGTGATGACACCGACCACCCCGAGCGGCTCACGCCGGGTGTACGCGTGGAAGCCCGGACCCATGTTCACCACCTCACCGCCGGGCAGGTTGACCAGGCCGGCGTAGAACTCGAAGTAGCGGGCGGCGCCCTCCACCTCCAGCGGGGACTGCCAGGCGGGCTTGCCGGTCTCGGCCGACTCCAGCTCCGCGAGAGCAGCGGCCTCCTCGCGCAGCCGCTCCGCGACGGCGGCCAGCACCCGGCCCCGCTCGACGGGCTGCCGGTTCCACCAGCCGTCGACCGCCCCGGCCGCCGCCGAGACGGCCCGCTCCACGTCGGTGGCATCACCGAGGGCGATCTCGTGCACGACCTCGTCCCGTCCGGGCGAGGTGGACGGCAGCCAGCGATCCGATGCCGGGGCGGTCTCCACGCCTGCGATCCAGTGGCCATAGCGAGTCATCGGCACGCTCCTCATAACGGGGTGATGGGGTGATGGAGTGAATGAATATTCATTCACTTCGCAGCCTACCTCTCCGCCTTGACAAAGATCGAGCGACTGAACGAAGTTTCACTGGTGACCATGCCACCCTCCGCGACAGCCGACGAGACTCCCCTGCGCCGCAGAGTGATGGACGCCGCACTGGAGTTGTTCGACGAGCGCACCTGGGACGGCACCAACGTGCCCGAGATCGCCGCCCGGGCCGGGGTCGCGGTGGGCACGATCTACCGCTACTTCCCCAACAAGCAGGCGCTGGGCGAGGCGGTCTTCACCGAGGCGAAGGCGGCGTTCGCCGACACCGTGGTCACCGACGCCGTGCGCGAGGCCGATCCGGTGACCGCGATCGACCTCGTCTGGCGGCACCAGGTCGCGTTCGCGCTGGCCTATCCCCAGGCGTTCTCGTTCCTCGAACACCAGGTGCACGGCTCGTATCTGCGGCCGCAGGCCTACGAGGTCGTCCACCGGCTCGACGCCGAGCTGGTGGA
This sequence comes from Streptomyces sp. NPDC054770, assembly GCF_053611985.1. NCBI lineage: Bacteria > Bacillati > Actinomycetota > Actinomycetes > Kitasatosporales > Streptomycetaceae > Streptomyces > Streptomyces sp. NPDC054770. Next base: position 90,173 of record NZ_JBSHBL010000018.1, on the reverse strand, counting down.
GATCCTGCGGGCGGCCCAGACGGCCGGTGCCGTCCGCGCCGGCGATCCGCAGGTGCTGCTCTCGATGGCGTTCGGCGCGTTCGTCGGCGTCACCAAGCACTCGCGTGCCTCGGGGGTCCCGCTGGGCGAGTACGACCTGGAGGGCGTCCGGGAGGCCGTGATGAGCCTGATCGGGCTCACCGGCCCCGGCTCTCCCGGCTCACCGGACGCCTCCTAGAACCCCCGGGAGGGCCTCACGGCAGGTGCCGCACCACGTTCGTGCGGGCCAGGTCGAGGAGTTCGTCACCGCGTCCCGACAGCACGGTACGGGCGGCGTACAGGGCGAAGCCCCTGACCTGGTCGAACGTGATGGTGGGCGGGACGGACAGCTCGTGCCGGGCCGTCATCACCTCCACCAGGGCCGGTCCCGGGTGGGCGAACGCGGTGCGCAGCGCCTCGCCCAGGTCGGCCGGGTGCTCCACCCGGCGGCCGTGGATGCCCAGGGCGGTCGCGACGTCGGCGAAGTTCGGGTTGTCGAGGTCGGTCCCGAAGTTCACCATGCCCTCGGCCTTCATCTCCAGCTCCACGAAGCCGAGGGCTCCGTTGTTGAAGACCACGATCTTCACCGGGTGCCGCTGCTGTTTCAGGGTGATCAGGTCGCCGAGCAGCATGGCCAGTCCCCCGTCCCCGGACAGCGCGATCACCTGCCGGTCCGGGAAGGCCGACTGGGCGCCGATCGCCTGCGGCAGCGCGTTCGCCATGCTGCCGTGGGTGAACGAACCGATCAGCCTGCGGTGGCCGTTCATGGTCAGGTAGCGCGCCGACCAGATCACCGGGGAGCCCACGTCCGGCACGAACACCGCGTCGTCGGCGGCGAGTTCGTCGACGACCCGGGCCAGGTACTGCGGGTGGACCGGAGTGCGGTCGTGGTCGTCGACGGCGAGCCGGTCCAGGGCGGCGCGGGCGCCGGTGTAGTGGTCGCGGGCCGCGTCGAGGTGCCGGGAGCCGGTCCTGGGGGCCAACTTCGGGAGCAGCGCCTCGGCGGTGTCCCGCACGGTGCCGACGAGCGGCAGGTCCACCCGGATGCGCCTGCCGATCTGCTCGCCGCGCACGTCCACCTGCACGACGGTGGCGTGCTCGGGCAGGAACTGCCGGTAGGGGAAGTCCGTACCGAGCATCAGAAGCGTGTCGCACTGCTCCATGGCGCGGTAGCCGGAGGTGAAGCCGAGCAGCCCGGTCATGCCGACGTCGTACGGGTTGTCGTACTCGACGTGCTCCTTGCCGCGCATGGTGTGGACGACCGGAGCGCGCAGCGCCCCGGCGAGGCGTACGAGTTGGTCGTGGGCGCCGGCACAGCCCGCGCCGGCCAGGATCGTGATCCGTTCCGATTCGTTCAGCAGGGCCGCGGCGCGCTCGATCTCCTCGTCGGCGGGACGCACCACCGGCTTGGTGGGCAGCACGGTGGCGGCCTTGCGCGGGTGGTCGAACCGGTGCAGCAGCACGTCGCCCGGCACCACGAGGACCGACACCCCGCTGCGCTCCACGGCGGTGCGCAGGGCGATGTCGAGGAGGCGCGGGAACTGCTCCGGCGTGGCGGCCAGTTCGCAGAAGTCGCTGCACTCCCGGAACAGTTCCTGGGGATGGGTCTCCTGGAAGTAGCCGGTGCCGATCTCCGAGCCCGGGATGTGCGCGGCGATCGCGAGCACCGGGACGCGGCTGCGCTGGGCCTCGAACAGCCCGTTGACCAGGTGGAGGTTGCCCGGTCCGCAGCTGCCTGCGCAGACCGCGAGCGAGCCGGTGACCGCGGCCTCGCCCGCGGCCGCGAACGCCGCCGCCTCCTCGTGCCGGTAGTGCTCCCAGGTCACCGAGGGATTCCTGCGCAGGGCGTCGGTCAGTCCGTTGAGCGAGTCGCCGGGCAGTCCGTGGATCCGGGAGACGCCCGCGCTCCGCAGGCCGTCGACTATGAGGTCGGCGATGGTGTGCATCAACTTCCTTTCGTTACGGCGGTGGTGCGGTGGTGCGGGCGGTCCCGGTCCGGTGCGGCTACCGGCCCAGCAGGCGGACGTCCGTCACGGTGTAGGACATCGAGGCGCGGAAGCCGGTGCCGGTCCGCACCGGGGCCAGGTCCGCCAGCTCCTCGCCGCGGGCCGGGAACAGGCTGATGTCGCCGGAGCCGACCCAGACGTCGGCGAGGGCCTGGTCGGAGAACTCGGCCATGACCAGCTCGTGCACGGCGGGCTTGTCGTACTGACCGGCGATCAGCGTCGGGAAGTGCCGGAGGTTGACCGTGGGCCGGAACAGCGCCGCGGGGTCGCTCGCCGGCTGCTCCAGGGTGACCCGCGCCTCGGCGAGGGTGTGCCCGGCCGCCGACAGGGACGCGCCGAACCTCCCGCCGGCGGCGAGCGAGGGCGAGGCCTGGCCGGGCGAGGCGAAGACGCGGGTCTGGGCCACCGAGCCCAGCTTCTTCGGGAAGCCCTGCACCCAGCCGCGGGCCAGCGCGAGGTCGTTGTCGACGTAGATGTACGGGCACCACGACACCGGCTCGTCCCCGAACCGGGCGTCCACCAGCAGCATGAACTCGCGGTACTGGCTGCGCACCGGGTCGAGGTACTCGTCGTGTCCCGCGGAGAACTGCCAGTCGACGAAGAGGGCCACCACCCGGCCGTCGGACCCGGTGTCGGGGGTCAGGCCCTCCGGGAGGGTCGCCGCGGCGGCCGCCGGGTCGGTCCAGAACTCGACGCCGACGATGTCACCGGCGTAGTGCCAGGGCGGGGCGGAGGCGAGGTTCGCCTCTCCGCGCGGCGACAGCGGGTAGGTGTAGCCCTTCAGCATGGGGGGCCTCCGGAGAAGGTGGGCGTGCTGGAAGAGCCCATGTTCCGCACCGGCACCGCTCCCCGGCTTGGGTCAAATGACTGCTTCGCGACGGCTGGAGACGTCCGCGCCGCGTTCGCAGGAGGAGGAGAGCGGGTCGGCCACCGACTGCATCTGCTCGGCCAGCCGCTGCACCAGGGCGGGGTCGAGCTGGTCCATGACGCGCTTGCGGGCGCTGGCGAGGTGCGCCGGATAGGCGCCCGCCAGCCGCAGCCGGCCGGCCTCGGTCAGCTCGGCCACGTATCCGCGGGCGTCCGTGCAGTGGCGGCGCTTGGTGACCAGGCCGTGGTCCTGCAGGCTCTCCACCACCCGGGTGATGCGGCTCGCGGACAGCGCCGCCGCCGTGGCCAGTTCGGTCATCCGCAGACTGCTGCCGTCGGCCTCGGAGAGCTTGGCCAGGATCTGGTACTGCGTCATCGACAGTCCCGTCGCACAGAGCAGATCCTCGTCGAGTGCCCGCGGAAGCGCCACCAACATCCTCTGCAGCGCACGCCAGAGGCGCTCCTCATCACTGTTCAGTGGGCACGTGGGCTCCGGCGACCGCGTTGACACGTGTTGACCTCCCTACCTCGTCCTGCCCTACAACTGAAGCACACGATTACTTGCTTGACAAAGCATTTCGACGCCCCCCAAGATACTTGCCAAGGCAAGCAAAAGCGCCGCAGCGGGCCAGCCGCGCGACGCCAACCGAGAGGCCAGAAGGGCATGAGCGTCGAACTGCCCCCCGCGGGGACCTACACGGTCGATCCGGAGCGGTCGTCCATCGGCTTCAGTACGCGGCACATGTTCGGTCTGGGCAAGGTGAACGGCACCTTCCGCGTGGAGTCCGCGAGCATCACGATCGCCGAGCCGGTCACCCGGTCGACCGCGCACGCCGTGATCGGGGCGGGCAGTTTCCACACCGGGACGCCACGCCGTGACGAGCACGTGCGCTCCGCCGCGTTCCTGCACGCGGAGCGCCACCCCGAGATCCGGTTCGAGTCGACCGGGGTGAGCCGCGGCACGGGCGGCGTCTGGGTCGTCGAGGGTCACCTCACGGTCCGCGGGCACCGCGCGCCGGTCGAACTGACGGTGGACTCCCTGTCCGTCGAGGACGGCTCACTGAAGATCTCGGCCTCGGCGACCGTCGACCGGTACCGCCACGGGCTGACCGCGGCGAAGGGGCTCGCGGCGCGTCTGCTGCGGCTCAGCCTGTCCGCCACCGCCCACCCCGACCCCGCCGCGCCGGCCGCGGCCGTCCAGACCGAGGCGGCGTCCGCCGCCGAGAGCGCAGAACAGCGAGAGGAACTCCCCATGTCCCCCAAGATCGCGGTCATCTACTACTCGTCGACCGGTACCGTCCACGAGCTGGCGGAGGCCGTGGCCGACGGCGCCCGCAAGGAGGGCGCGGAGGTACGGCTGCTCCGCGTGTCCGAGCTCGCGCCCGAGGAGGCCATCGCGAGCAACGACGCCTGGTCGGCGCATGCCGCGGCCACCAAGGACGTCCCGATCGCCACCCAGGCCGACGTCGAGTGGGCCGACGCCGTCGTCTTCGGCAGCCCCACCCGGTTCGGCAACATCGCCAGCCAGCTGAAGCAGTTCATCGACACGCTCGGCGGGCTGTGGGCCCAGGGCAAGCTGGCCGACAAGATCTACAGCGGCTTCACCGCCACGGCCTCCGCGCACGGCGGCCAGGAGTCCACGCTGCTCGCGCTCTACAACTCCGTCCACCACTTCGGCGGCATCCTGGTCACCCCGGGCTACACCGACCCGGTGAAGTTCGTGGACGGCAACCCCTACGGCACCAGCCACGTCAACGGACAGGGCGCGATCCCGGTCGACGACACCGCCCGCGCCGCCGCCGTCTACCAGGGCAAGCGCGTGGCCACCGTCACGGCCCGCTTCAAGGCCGCGTAACGGCGCAGCCGACGGCCGACCAGACGGCCGTGTGCCGGCGGCAGGGGGCTGCCGCCGGCACACGGTCATGCCGCGACGGCCGCGGGCCATTGCTGTGGCTGAGCCTGTGGCTGAGCCCGTGCCTGTGGCTGTGCCCGTGCCCGTGCCTGTGGCCGGAAGCTGCGGGTGCCTGGACGCGACCGTTGCACCGGATGGCGACCGAGCGGCCTTCGGCCAGGGCGCCGACGGTGTCCTGGATCGGCACCTGGGGGTCGATGCGGTGCAGGTAGCAGAAGTCGACGTGGTCGGTGCCGAGGTGGCGCAGCGACCGGTGCAGGGCGTGGCGCACGTACTCCGGCGTGCCGTTCAGGCCGAAGGCGGTCTACTCGCCGAAGGCGGCGAGCAGGCTTTCCCGGGGCCGACGGCCGTCACCGGAAGCGCCGACGGGCGTCGGCCCGTGGGCGCCTCGGTGCGCCGGTCAGGATTCGCCCCTGCGGGCCAGCCACTCCTTCTCCTCGCCCGGTTCGGGGAGGACCAGGCCGCCTTCGACTGCGGAGCGGGCGGGGCCGTCCTGGAGTACGACCATCACATGACCCTCCGGCACCCCGGTGACGCGGACGGCGGCCGAGGACAGCTCCAGCGCCAGCCGGGTCGCCTCCTCCTGCGGATGCCCCCGCCGGACCCAGCCGGAGACGATCAGCGGGGCGCCGGGCTCCCCGCCGACGAAGACGCTGTCCGGCGGCGGCTCGGAGAAGATCACGTTGACGTAGGCCGCCGGCACATGGTTGATCGCCACATGGATCCGGGTGATCTCGGAGGCCAGCGCGGCCTTCGACTCACGGGTCAGTGTTCCCTGGGCTGCGGTGCAGGTGTAGACGGGCATGTCGGCTCCTCATCGGACAGGGGCGGAATCGTTCACGGCGACCGCGGAGGGCGGCGAGGGCCTGTGCGGCATCCGCGGCAGTGACCCGCATGCGCCGCACCCGCCCCAGGTCTACCCCGGCGGTCTCGTCACGAAGGTGTTCATCGCACCCGACGGCTGGCACCACACTCCGACGGCCCAAGGCTTCGCGGCTTCGGTCATCCGACTGACACCGGCACTGCGACGGACCCGTCCCCCCGGGCGGGCCCGGCCCGGACCCCTCGCGGGACCCGTCGCTTCAGCAGACTCTTCAGTCATCGGACGGAAGGCGCGGCAGCCGCGCACGGGTCAGGATGGGGCGGATCATCCCGATATCGGGCCCGGCACTCAAGCTGGCAGGTTGCCATGACCGAACAAGCCACCGTCCGAAGCGTGACCTACGATCTGCTGCGCTCCCTCGGACTCACCACCGTCTTCGGTAATCCGGGGTCCACCGAACAGCCGTTCCTGCAGGAGTTCCCCGAGGACTTCACCTACGTACTCGCCCTGCAGGAGGCCTCCGTCATCGCGATGGCGGACACCTTCGCCCAGGTCACCGGCCGGCCCGCGCTGGTCAACGTGCACTCCTCGGCCGGGCTGGGCAACGCCGTGGGCAACCTGGTCGCCGCCTACCACGGCAACAGCCCGCTGATCGTCACCTCCGGCCAGCAGCACCGGGAACTGCTCATCGGCGAGCCCTACCTGGGCAACCGGGAAGCCACCACGCTGCCCAAGCCGTGGGTGAAGTGGTCGTACGAACCCGCCCGCGCCGAGGACGTGCCCGAGGCGTTCCTGCGGGCCTACGCGATGGCCCTGCAACCGCCCGCCGGTCCCGTCTACCTGTCCGTGCCGATGGACGACTGGAAGCGGCCGCTGTCCGGCTTCACCCGCGTGCGGACCTTCAGCAACCGCGTGGTGCCCGACCCGGACCGGCTGCGCACCTTCGCCGACCGGATCTCCGCCAGCAGGAATCCCGCGCTGGTCTTCGGCCCCGAGGTCGACAAGGCCGGCGGCTGGGACGTGGCCGTAGCACTCGCGGAGAAGCTGCGCGCGTCGGTCTACGGCTCCCCGCTCCTGGACCGCGCCTCCTTCCCGGAGGACCACCCGCTCTTCCGCGGCCCCCTCGGCATGTCGGTCAAGACCATCAGTGACCGTCTGGAGGGGCACGACCTGGTGGTCGTGATCGGCGCGGAGGTCTTCCGCTACTACCCCTACGTCCCGGGCCCCTACCTGCCCGACGGCACCGAACTCCTCCAGATCACCGGCAATCCCGACGTGGCCGCCGCGGCCCGCGTGGGCGACAGCCTGCTGGGCGATCCCAAGACCGCGATCGAGCTGCTCCTGGTCACCGTCGAGGACGGTTCCGCCCGGACCGCCCCGCAGCCGATGGAACGCCCCCGGGTGCTCCCGGAGGCACCGAACAGCCCGCTGACCCCGCCGGAGGTCTATGCGGCCCTGAGCAGCGTCAAGCCGGCCGACGCGGTCATCGTCAACGAGTCGACCTCCACGATGGCCCAGCAGATCGAGTGGCTGCCCACCACCCGGACGGGTTCCTTCTTCGCCACCGCCAGCGGCGGCATCGGCTGGGGCGCGCCGGCGGCCGTCGGGGTGGCGCTGGCCGACCGGCAGCGGGGCGTGCCCCGGCCGGTCGTCGGACTGATCGGCGACGGCTCCTTCCAGTACTCCGTGCAGTCCGTCTGGACGGCGGCGCAGCACCGGCTGCCCATCGTCTACGTCGTGATGCGCAACCAGGAGTACTCGATCCTGAAGTCGTTCGCCGTCCTGGAGGAGACGCCGGGCGTCCCCGGCCTCGACCTGCCCGGTCTGGACATCGCCACCGTGGCCCGTGGCTTCGGCTGCCGCGCGGTCGACGTCGACACCACCGAGGACCTGCAACGCGAGTTCAAGGCGGCCCTGACCGCGGACACCACCACCGTCATCGTGGTGGCCACCCAGCCGCAGAAGGCCATGCTGTGACCGGAGCACGGGAGTGGCGGGAGCGGATCGGGAACAGGGGAACAGGGGAGCAGTGATGGATCTCGGACTGAAGGACCGCGTCTACATCGTCACGGGCGGCACCCGCGGCCTTGGCCTGGCCGCCGCCCGCGAGCTGACCTCCGGCGGTGCCAAGGTGGTGGTCAGCGGGCGCAGCACGCACTCGCTGGCCGCGGCCGAGGCGGAGCTGGGCGGCCCCGGGCAGGCCGTCGGGGTCGTCGCCGACAACGCCGACGCCGGGACGCCGGACCGGCTGATGGCGGCGGCCCGCGAGGCGTTCAAGGGGCTGGACGGCGTGCTCATCAGCGTCGGCGGCCCGCCGACGGGCACCACCGACAGCATCGACGACGACCAGTGGCGCGCCTCCTTCGAGTCGGGCTTCCTGGGCGCGGTGCGGTTGTCGCGGGCCGTCGCCGCGCAGCTGGGCGAGGGCGGAGTGATCGGGTTCGTCCTGTCGACCTCGGTGTACGAGCCGATCCCCGGCCTCGCCGTCTCCAACGCGCTGCGGCCCGCGCTGGCCGGCTATGCGAAGACCCTCGCGGGGGAGCTGGGGCCGCGGGGCATCCGGGTGGTCGGGCTGGTGCCGGCCCACATCGGGACCGACCGGGCGCTCGAACTCCAGTCGATCACCGGTGACGCCGAGACCACGGCCGCCGGTATCCCGTTGCGCCGCCTCGGCACTCCGGAGGAGTTCGGCCGTACCGCGGCGTTCCTGCTGTCTCCGGCCGCCGGCTACGTCACGGGCGCGATGGTGACGGTCGACGGCGGAACGCGGGCGAGTTTCTAGCGTCTCGGCCGCTCGAACTGTCCTTGACAGTCTCCCACTTGGCCATAATGCTTGCCGACGAAAGCAATATGTTCAAGCGGGAGACCTCGATGACCACACACACCCCCGGCGGCGAGGGCACCGCGCTGCGGGCCGTACTGGAGGGGTCCGCGTTCCGGGCGGACCCGCATGCGGTGCTGCGGCCGCTGACCGAGTCGGGAGCCGCACACCGCTGCGAACCGGCCGGAGCTCCGCCGCAGTTGCTGGTCACGGGGTACGAGGCGGCACGCCGGGTGCTCACCGATCCGCGGGTGTCCAAGCGCAGCGAGCGCGCGGGGCTCGAGGCCGGCTGGCTGATGAGCGGGGTCCGGGACGAGGTCGGGGTCGACTACATGCTGACCATGGACCCGCCCGACCACACCCGGCTGCGCAAGGTGGTGGCGCGCGCCTTCACGGCGCAGCGGGTCGAGGCCCTGCGGCCGCGCACCCGGGAGATCGCGGCCCGGCTGGCGGACGACGTCCTGGCCGCGGAGACACCGGACCTGGTCGACGCCTTCGCCGCGCGCGTCCCCATCTCGGTGATCTGCGAACTGCTCGGGGTGCCGCTCGGTGAGTGGGACCGGTTCCGCTGGGCCTCGGAGCAGATCGTGGCCCCGGTCGCCGGTTCGGACCGGGAGGAGGCCTACGTATGGATGAGCGGGTATCTGGCGGAGCTGATCGCCGGCAAGCGGGCCGAGCCCGGACCGGACCTGCTGAGCGCGCTGGCCTCTGACACCGGCGACGACCGGCTCACCGACCCGGAGCTGGTCGGCATGGCCTTCCTGCTGCTGATCGCCGGGTACGAGACGACCGCGAACCTCATCGGCGCGGTGCTCCTCGGCCTCGCCCGGCAGCCGGACCTCCTCAAGGCGCTGCGCGCCGATCCGGGGCTGATCCCGGCGGCGGTCGAGGAGTTCCTGCGGGTGGACGGGCCGGTGCTGACGGCGACCGAGCGCTTCGCCACCGAGGACATGGAGGTCGGCGATGTCCCGGTGCGCCGGGGCGACATGCTGCTGGTGTCCCTGGCCGCGGCGAACCGGGACCCGGCCCGCTTCGAGGACCCGGACACCTTCCGCCCGGAGCGTCCGGCCGGCGGCCATCTCGCCTTCGGCCACGGCGTCCACCACTGCCTGGGCGCGCCGCTGGCCCGGATGGAGGCCGAGGTCGCGGTCGCCGCGTTCGTAGGACGGGTGGCGGGCCTGACCCTGGCGGTGGCCGAGACGGACCTGGAGTGGGCGCCGGGCCTGCTGATGCACGGGGTACGGCGGCTGCCCGTGTCGGTCGTGGCCGCCGAGGAGGACCCGGGGGACAGCAGGGACCAGTGATTCCGGGGATTCCGGGGATTCCGGGGATTCCGGGGATTCCGCCTAGCGGGACGTCGAGGGCACCAGTCGGCCCCGGGAGATGAGCGATGCCGCCTTCTTGAGGGGGCGGGCCCGCATGCTGACGCTGTAGCCGTCGATGCCCGAGGTCGCGGCGACGCGGGTGGTCAGGTAGCGGTAGAAGTCGTCGGGGTCCCGGGTGACGACGCTGACCAGCAGGTTGTACTCACCGGTGACGGCCCCGACGAACGGGACCTCCTCGTGGCGGGCGAACTCCTCGCCGACCCGCTCCAGATGGGCCGGGGCCACCCGCAGCCAGACGGTGGCGTTGAGGGGGAAGCCCAGGTGCTCCGGCAGCAGTTCGACCTCGTACTCGAGGGTGCCGGAGCCCTCCAGCGCCTCCAGCCGGCGGGCCACCCGGGCCGACGACCAGCCGGTGCGCTCGGCGAGGCGGGTGTGGGTGGTACGGCCGTCCTCGGCGAGGGCGTCGAGCAGCGGGGCGTCCTCCTCCGCGGGAGGCGGCGGGGGCGCCGCGGCGGGCGGCGGCCGTTCCGCCGTGAGCAGCCGTACCTGCTCGGCGTCGAGGCTGTCGCCGTAGCCGGTCCACTCGGCGGTGCCGGGGGCACCGTACTCGTGCAGGAGCAGATCGACGCTGACGTCCAGGACCGAGGCGGACTTCGGCAGCTGCCGGAACAGGGCGTCGTCGCGCTCCGTGTCGAGCGGCGAGCGGATCACGCAGAAGATCTCCGAACCGCCCGAGGCCAGATGGGCGTAGGAGATGTCGGGCCGCCGGGCCAGGGCGTCGGCGAGCGGGCCGACCCGGTCGGGGCGGCAGCGGACCCGGGCCACCCACTGCGCGGAGCCGTACACCCGGGGGTTGACGAGCCCCAGCACGCGCAGTGTGCCGCTGCGGCGCAGCGCCTGATAGCGGCGGGCCGCGGTCTGCTCGGACACACCGGCCACCTCGCCGATCCGGCGGAACGGCAGCCGGGGGGCGCACTGGAGGGCGCGGAGGATCTTTCTGTCCACGATGTCGAGCATGGCGGAAGTCTGCCACGGGAGTGCGGGGTTATTGGAGGTTTTTGCAGCCGGAAGGCCCCTTGGTTGGCGGTTGCGGGTGTCCGGACCGGATGCTGTGGCGGCGGGTTTCCCCTCGGACACCCGTACGACACAGGCCGCCGGACCCGCCGGTGGCCTTCGACCGCGGTGCGGTGCGCCGCGAAGGAGAATCTCCGTGAACGTCACGACACCGGCCCGCGGGCCGGTCGAGCGACGGGCGGCCACCATCGTCATGGCCTGCCTGGGCGTCTTCGTCGCCTATCTTCCGGTCACCACCGTCGCCGTGAGCCTGCCCGCCCTGCAGGCCGCACTGAACGCCTCGACGGCCCAACTGTCCTGGGTGCAGGACGCGTTCGTACTGCCGATGGCCGCGTTCATCCTGACCGCGGGCGTCTTCGGGGACGTCCACGGGCGCAAGAAGGTGTTCCAGGCGGGCCTGCTGTTCGCGGCGGCGGGCGCGGTCACCGCCCTGTGCGCACGCTCGGTCGAGGTCGTCTGGGCCGGACAGGCCCTGGCCGGTGTCGGCGCGGCCGCGCTGCTGCCGACCACGCTGGCGCTGATCAGCCATGCGGTGCCGGACCACCGGGAACGCGGCAAGTTCATCGGCATCTGGGCCACCTGCCTGATGGCGGCCCTGGCCGTCGGTCCGCTGATCGCCGGTGTGGTCGTCCAGCACTTCTCCTGGCGCTGGGTCTACCTGCCGAGCGTTCCCGTCGCGCTGCTGGCCGTCGCCGTCGCGGCCCGGCAGCTGCCCGACTCACGGGCGCCGCACGGGCGCCGGCTCGACTGGCCCGGCCAGCTCACCGCCACGCTCGCGGTCACCGCCCTGGTGTACGGCGTGATCGAGGGCGGGGCGAGCTCGTTCACCGACGTCAAGGTCATGGTGGCGCTGTTCACCGCGGTGGTCGCCGGCGCCGCGTTCGTACTGGCGGAGCGGCGCAGCGACAGCCCGATGCTGGATCTGAGCCTGTTCCGCAGCCCCGCCTTCACCGCGACCACGCTGGTCGCGATGACCAGCTTCCTGGCGCTCATCGGGTTCTTCTTCGTGCTCAGCCTCTACTTCGGCATGGTGCAGCGGCTCGACACCATGGACGCCGCGTGGCGGCTGCTGACGGTCACCGGGGCGGCGCTGCTGGTCGGCGGGCCGGCCGGGCGGCTGATGCACCGGATTTCGGCACGGGTGATGATCACCGGCGGTCTGCTGCTGGTCGCCGCCGCCCAATTCGCGCTGACCGGTCTCGCGGCCGACACCTCGTTCGGCTCGACGGCCTGGCGGCTCGCCCTGCTGGGCGTCGGCATGGGCTTCGTGATGACGCCGATGACGGCGACCGCGGTGGCCTCCGTGCCGTACCACCTGGCCGGCATGGCCGCCGCCGGCAACAACGCCTTCCGGCAGCTCGGCGGCGCCCTCGGCCCGGCCGTCCTGGGCGCGCTGCTCACCACCCGGGCGCTGCACGCGCTGCCGGGTCACCTCACCGACGCGGGGGTCACCGGCGCGACGCAGGACCGTGTCGTCTCGGTCGCGCAGGCGGACGGTCTGGGCGCGGTCGCCGGGCTGGACCTGGGCGCGCGGACCGGGCAGACGATGGGTGCGCTCGGCGACTCCTTCCTGGACGGCATGCGCCTGTGCCTGGTCACGGCGGGCAGCCTGACGCTGCTGGCGGCGCTGGTCGCGGTGGTGCTGCTGCGCACGCCCCGGCAGCAGTTGACGCTCCGGGCCGCGGGGCACACCACAGCCGAGAAGGCCTCGGCCGCGCAGGACGCCTGACGGCGGGAACGGCGGCAACAGCGCCGACGGCTCACCGCACCAGGCAGGGCCGCTTGGCGTCGAAGGTCCAGCCCTCCACCAGGTAGCGCATCCCGGCGGCGTCGTCCCGGCCCGCGCCGAGGCGCTGCTCCTCGTGGCGGGCGTGGGCCGCGAGCAGCCGGTCCAGGTCGAGACGGATCCCCAGGCCGGGGGCGTCGGTGACGGCGACCTCGCCGCCGGCGATCCGCGGCGGTTCGACGGTGAGGCGCTCCTGCCCCTCCTGCCAGATCCAGTGGGTGTCCAGGGCGTTGTAGTCGCCGGGGGCCGCGGCACCGCAGTGGGCCATCATCGCGAGCGAGATGTCGAAGTGGTTGTTGGAGTGGCAGCCCCAGGTCAGCCCCATCTCGTGGCAGAGCTGGGCCACCCGCACCGACCCCTGCATGGTCCAGAAGTGCGGATCCGCCAGCGGGATCGAGACGGACTGCAGGGCGAGGGCGTGGGTCAGCTGCCGCCAGTCGGTGGCGATCATGTTGGTCGCGGTGGGCAGCCCGGTGGCCCGGCGGAACTCGGCGAGGATCTCGCGCCCCGAGTAGCCGCCCTCGGCCCCGCAGGGGTCCTCGGCGTAGGCGAGCGTGCCGAGCAGCGGACGGCACAGCTCCACGGCCTCGCGCAGGGACCAGGCGCCGTTGGGGTCGAGGGTGATCCGGGCCTCGGGGAAGCGTTGCTTGAGCGCCTGTACGGCCTTGACCTCCTCGGCGCCCGCGAGGACTCCGCCCTTGAGCTTGAAGTCACGGAAGCCGTAGCGGTCGTAGGCCGCCTCGGCCTGCCGGACGATCGACTCCGGGGTGAGGGCCTCCTCGCGGCGGATCCGGTACCAGGGCACCTCCGAGCCGGGTTCGCGGAGGTAGTCCAGGTCGGTGCGGTCGGGGTCGCCGACGTAGAAGAGGTAGCCGAGGACGCGTACCGAGTCGCGCTGCTTGCCGTCGCCGAGCAGGGCGGCGACGGGCACCTCCAGGTGCTGGCCGAGCAGGTCGAGGAGGGCGGACTCGACGGCGGTGACGGCGTGCACGGTGGTGCGCAGGTCGAAGGTCTGCTCCCCGCGGCCACCGGCGTCCCGGCCGCCGAACTCCTCCGCCACGGCCCGCAGCACCCGCTTGTAGTCGCCCGGCCGGGCCCCGACGACCAGGCGCTCGGCATCCCGCAGGGTCCGGGTGATCGCCTCCCCGCCGGGCACCTCGCCGAGCCCGGTCCGGCCCTCGGAGTCCTCGACGACCACGACGTTGCGGGTGAAGTACGGGGCGTGCGCACCGGAGAGGTTCAGCAGCATGGAATCCCGGCCGGCTACCGGATACACGGAGAAACGGGTGACGAAGGGCTGACTCATACGGAGACAGTATCTACATATGAAGACCGAGGCCAGAGGTGTGGATGCCCGCGCGCGGCTTCACGCGACGGGTCACGCGGGGGCTGTCGACGGCTCAGCGGCCGCCCGGGGTGACCAGTCCCGTCTCGTAGGCGACGACCACCGCCTGGGCGCGGTCGCGCAGGGAGAGTTTGCCGAGGACCCGGGAGACATGGGTCTTGACGGTGGCCTCGGAGAGGTGGAGGCGGTCGGCCATGCCGGCGTTGGACAGGCCCTGGGCGAGCAGCCGCAGGACGTCGAGTTCGCGGGGGGTGAGGTGGGCGAGGTCGCGGTGCAGGGCGGCACTGTCGGTACCGGCACGGGCGAACCGTTCGACGAGGCGGCGGGTGATGGCGGGCGCCAGCAGCGCGTCCCCGGACCGGACCGTGCGGACGGCGGCCGTCAGGTGCTCGGGCGTGACGTCCTTCAGCAGAAAGCCGCTGGCCCCGGCGGAGAGCGCCGCGTACACGTACCGGTCGAGGTCGAAGGTGGTCAGCATGAGGACGCGCGGCGGGTCGGGGGCGGCGAGGATCCGGCGGGTCGCCTCCAGGCCGTCCAGCTCGGGCATCCGGATGTCCATCAGGACGACGTCGGGCCGGGTGCGCCGTACCGCGTCCACCGCCTCGTGGCCGTCGGTGGCCTCGGCGACGACCTCGATGCCGTCCGCGGCGAGGATCAGCCGGAAGCCGGTGCGCACCAGGGCCTGGTCGTCCGCGACGACGACCCGGGGCGGCTGTGCCGGCGAACTCATGTGCGCTCCAGGGGTATCAGGGCCCGGACCCGGTAACCGCCCAGCGGGCGGGGTCCGTTGCTCAGGGTGCCGCCGTACACGGCGAGCCGCTCGCGCAGCCCGATCAGTCCGCGTCCGTTGCCCGTCGCGGCGGCCCGTCCGGGGGCGCCGCCGGAGTCGGTGACCTCGACGCGCAGTTCGTGCTCGCCGTAGTCGACGCGCACGGCGGTACGCGAACCGACCGCGTGCTTCAGGGCGTTGGTCAGTGCCTCCTGGACCACCCGGTAGGCGGTCAGCTCGACCCCGCCCGGCAGCGGCCGGACCGCCCCCGACACCGTGAGCTCGACGGGTGTACCGGTTCCTCGGGTGCGCTCGATCAACGGGCCGAGCCGCTCCAGACCCGGCTGCGGTTCGAGGTCCGCCGCATCCGGGGCGTCCATCGTGAGCAGCCCCATCACCTGCCGCAGCTCCCCCATCGCCGTACGGCCGCCCTCCTCCACCGCGAGCAGCGCCTCGCGCGCCAGCTCGGGCGAGCTGTCCATGATCTTACGGGCGGCTCCGGCCTGGATGACCATCACGCTGACGTTGTGCGTCACGACGTCGTGCAACTCCCGTGCGATCCGGGCCCGTTCGTGCTCCACGGCGCTGCGCAGCGCCTCGGCCTGGCGTCGCTCCACCTCCGCCAGCCGCACCCGGCTCTCGCCCGCCCGGACCTTCCAGGTGCGCAGTCCGAGGGTGACCACGACCAGCGGGGCGGCGATGAACAGGGGAACGTACTGGGTGGGCACGGTGGGTTCGACGCCGAAGGGGGTGTGCGGGACCGACTTCCCGATCGTGAGGGTCAGCAGCACGGCCAGCGCGAGCGTGGCCGTGGCCGCCGCCCGGTGGGGGCTGTACGCGGCCGCGCTGTAGGCGGCGATGACGCAGGCGTAGAAGGTGAGCCGGGTGATGTCACCGGGAGTGAGCGCGTTCGCCACCAGCACGATCCAGAGCACGGCCAGCGGGTAGCGGCGGCGCCAGACGAGCGGCACGGAGGCCAGGAACACCAGGCAGACCATGCCCGTCATGCCGTGCAGCCCGGTCGGCGGGTCCGGGTCCGCCGCGTACTGGATCTCGGAGACGAGGACGAGCACGGCTAGGCCGGCGTCGAAGAGCCTGCCGCGCACGGTCGGTTCGAACGCGGGGCCGCTCGGCCCGGCCAGCGCGCGCAGTCGTACCAGCGGGCCGGGCGCCCGGGTGGTCGTCATCGCCCCATTCTCGGCGACCGCCGGCTCGCGGGCATCCCTCCACCGACTACATCTCGAGGATGACCCCACGCCCGGTAACTCCGGCACGGTACGGCGATTACCCCCGCCGGCCGTCGTGCCCGCCCCGGTCCGTTCCCTAGCGTCGACGGCCACCGAGGGACGGAGGCCCACCGATGACGACACCGCTGATCGAACTGCGGGACGTGACCCGCCGCTACGACGCCGGACCGCCCGCGCTGCTGGACGTGACCCTGACCGTGGCACCCGGGGAGGCCGTCGCCGTGCTGGGACCTTCCGGCAGCGGCAAGTCGACGCTGCTCAACCTGATCGCGGGCCTGGACCGGCCGGACGCGGGCACGGTCACCGTGGACGGCGTGCGGGTGGACGGGCTCGGCGAGGCGGGCGCGGCCCGTTACCGGCGGGCGAGCGTCGGGATGGTGTTCCAGTTCTTCAACCTGCTGGATGACCTGACCGTCGCCGACAACGTGGTGCTGCCCGCCCAACTCGCCGGAACGGGACGGCGGGAGGCCGCCCGCCGGGCCGCGGAACTGCTCGAGTCGCTGGGCATCGCGGCACAGGCGGCCGCCTACCCCGGCCGGCTCTCCGGCGGCCAACGCCAACGGGTCGCGGTGGCACGGGCGTTGATGAACCGCCCGGCGCTGCTGCTGGCCGACGAGCCGACGGGCGCGCTGGACTCCGCGTCCGGCGCCGACGTGGCCCGTCTCCTCCGGGAGCTCAACGCCGACGGCCAGACGCTCGTCCTGGTCACCCACGACCAGGACCTGGCCCAGGCCTGCACCCGGCGTACGGTCCACCTCGCCGACGGCCGGATCACCGCCGACGTCACGGCGGAGGCGGTCCGATGAGCGGCCTGGGCCGGGTCGTCCGGTCGGGCATGGCCCGCCGCCGTACGCAGACACTGGTCATCGCCCTGGCAGCACTGCTGGCGGTGACGGCGTCGGTGCTGGCCGGTGCCCTGTTGGTGGCCTCCCGGGCGCCCTTCGACAAGGCGTTCGGCCGCCAGCACGGCGCCCAGCTCGCCGCGCAGTTCGACGCACGCCGGGCCGCACCGGCCCGACTCACCGCCTCCGCCCACGCCTCCGGGGTGACGGGGTCGTCCGGACCGTTCCCGACGGCGACCGCCGCCCCGGACCACTCGGGCGCGTTGTCGGTCGTCGGTCGTGCGGACCCCGGCGGGGCGGTGGACCGGGTCACGCTGACCGAGGGCCGGTGGGCACGGCGGACCGGCGAGATCGTGCTCGCGGCCGACGCGGACGCGCCGCCCGTGCACCTCGGGCAGACGCTGGAGTTCCCCGGCCTGCCCGGCGGCCCGACGCTCACCGTGGTGGGCACGGCCCGCTCGGTGAGCCGTACCGCCGACGCCTGGGTGGTGCCCGCGCAGATCCCGGCACTCACTGGGTCCGGCCGCCCCGACGGCTATCAGATGCTGTACCGCTTCGCCCATGCGGCCACCGATGCCCAGGTCGCCCGGGACCGCGCGGCGGTGGCGGCGGCCGTACCGGAGGGAGCGCTCTCCGGGGCGCAGTCGTGGCTCTCCGTAAGGCAGTTCGCGACCCGTGAGACGGCTCTCTACGTGCCGTTCCTGGTCGCCTTCGGGGTGCTGGGCCTGGTGATGTCGGCGCTGGTCGTCGGGAACGTGGTGGCCGGTGCGGTGGGCACCGGGCTGCGGCGGATCGGCGTCCTCAAGGCGGTCGGCTGCACTCCGGCACAGGTCGTCCGGGCTTATATCGCCCAGGCGTTGGTCCCGGCCGCGATCGGCACCGGGCTCGGCGTGGTCGTCGGGCAGCTGCTCGCGGCGCCGCTGCTGGCGGACACGGCGGCCGTGTACGGCTCGGTCGGACTCGGGGTCTCCGCCGGCGTCGATCTGGCGGTCGTGAGCGGGGTGCTGGGCGTGGTGGCCGGCACCGCGTGGCTGAGCGCCTGGCGGGCCGGACGGCTGCGCACGGTCGACGCGCTGGCCGTGGGGCGGACCCCGGCGGCGGGCCGGGGCCGTACGGCGGCCCGGCTGGCGGCCCGGCTGCCGGTGCCACGGCCGGTGGGCCTCGGTCTGGCCCGGCCCCTGCACCGGCCGGCCCGCGCCGCCTCGATGGTCGCGGCGATCGTCTTCGGCACGGCGGCGGTCACCTTCGCCACCGGGATGGCCTCCTCGCTGGGAGAGGTGGTGGCGGCCAAGAACCACAACGCGGCGGACGTGACCGTGACCGCCGACCGGCCGGGCGGCCCGGGGCGGGTCCCCCCGGGCACCACCCGGGTGACGGCGGCCGAGGCCGCCGCCGTGCGGTCCGCGATCGCCGCCCAGCCCGGCACCCGCGACCAGTACGGCAGCGTCACGGCCGAGGCAAGGGTCGCCGGGGTAACGGGGAGCGTGCCGGTGTTCGGCTACGACGGCGACGCCTCCTGGGGCGGGTTCGTGATGGTGTCGGGGCGCTGGGTGCGGGCGGCCGGCGAGGCGGTGGTGGCGGCCCCGTTCCTGACCGCGAGCGGCGCCGAGGTGGGCGACACCGTCACCCTCACCGTGAACGGGTCCCCGGTGCGCACCCGGATCGTCGGCGAGGTCTTCGACATCGGACAGCAGGGCATGCGGGTGTTCACGGACCTCGCGACGCTCCGGACCGCCGCCCC
Source organism: Streptomyces sp. NPDC054770 (assembly GCF_053611985.1). Lineage (NCBI taxonomy): Bacteria > Bacillati > Actinomycetota > Actinomycetes > Kitasatosporales > Streptomycetaceae > Streptomyces > Streptomyces sp. NPDC054770. Next base: position 71,597 of record NZ_JBSHBL010000018.1, on the reverse strand, counting down.
GGACCTGCACCCGGCCGACCATTCCGTGCGGCTCACCCGGAGCACCGACGCCGCCGCGTACGTGAAACGCCTCAACGCGGCCCTGAAGCCGCTCGGCGTCTCGGCCACCGACACCAAGTCGGTCAACGGCAGCGACGGCGCGGTCGCCCTCGACGCCCTGGCCGCGGCGCTCACCCTGATCCTGACGGCGGTGGCCGGACTCGGGGTGCTGGGCGGGGTCGTCCTCGACACCCATGAGCGGATCCGCGACCTGGGCATCCACAAGGCACTCGGGATGACGCCCCGGCAGACGGTGACGCTGGTGATCGCCTCGGTCGTGCTGCCAGGGCTTGCGGGCGGTGCGCTCGGCGTCCCGCTGGGCCTCGCCGTGCACCGCGTCGTCATGCCCGCCATGGGCGACAGCGCCGGACTGAGCCTGCCCGACGTGGTCCTCGACGTCTACCGGACACCCGAACTGCTCCTCCTCGCCCTGAGCGGCACGGCGATCGCGGTCCTCGGCGCGCTGCTCCCGGCGGGCTGGGCGGCCCGCGTCCGGACCGCGACGGCACTGCGCACCGAGTAGCCCGACGACCGGTTCTGGACGCGCCGGTGACGAGGCGTGAGACTGAGGAGGTCCGCCGCCCCGGCCCCAGGAGGGTGACCATGGCCGACACGACAGCGACGCCGCCGCGCGTCGAACTCACCCCGCAGGCAGCCGAACTGGTGCGCCGGCTGCACGCCGAGCACGGCCCGCTGATGTTCCACCAGTCCGGCGGCTGCTGCGACGGCAGCGCGCCCATGTGCTATCCGGACGGCGAGTTCCGCACCGGCGGCTCGGACGTGCTGCTGGCCGAACTGGCGGTTGACGGTGTCGAGCAGCCGGTCACCTTCTGGATGTCCCGCAGCCAGTACGAGGTGTGGAGCCACACCCGGCTGATCGTGGACGTGGTACCCGGACGGGGCAGCGGCTTCTCCCTGGAGGCACCCGAGGGGGTGCGTTTTCTCACCCGTTCTCGCGTAGTCGACGGCTAGCAGCCCCGCCGGTCACTCCGGTCTGCTGCACTTCCCCTGAGTCCTGAGGAACTTGACGAGACATCAGGGGGTGCGGTGACGCATCGTCAGAGACGATTTGCAACGACGACCCGAACTCTGTGCACGATTCTCACCACGTCCGGCGTGCTGGCCGGTGCGGCCCTCACGGGGGCGGCACCGGCCGGCGCCGTGTCGGGCACCGCGCCGGGCGCCGGCCGGATCGCGTCCGGGGTCGGCTACCGGCAGTTCGACGTCCCGGCGGCCAAGGGCACGGTCCACGCCCATCTGCTGACCGTCGACCTGACCGACCCGCACGTCCGCGTGGACCTGCTCTCGCCGGGCGCGGTGGCCGCCCGGTCGCCGGTGTCCACGATGGCGGACGCGGCGGGCGCGGTCGCGGGCGTGAACGGCGACTTCTTCAACATCACCGAGACCCAGCATCCGGGCGTCGAGGCGACCGGTGCGAGCGTCGGCCCGGCGATCGAGCACGGCAAGGTGCTCAAGTCGGCGGTGCCGACGGCCCAGCGGTTCGGCCCGGCGCTGCCACCCGGCACCGACACCACCGACGTCTTCGGCGTCGGCGTGGACCGCCGGGCCCGGCTCGACCGGCTGACGCTCGTCGGCACCGTCCGCACCCCCGGCGCCACCCTCGCGCTGCGGGGGCTCAACCAGTACGCGCTGGCGCAGGGGTCGGTCGGGGCCTACACCGCCGCCTGGGGCTCGGCCTCCCGCAAGCGGGCCATCTGCGGCTCGGACACCGACCGGGCCGCCGGGTGCAGCACGGACACCTACGAGGTACGGATCCGCGCCGGCCGGGTCGTCGCCGCGTCCGACACCCCGGGCAGCGGTGCGATCCCCACCGGTACGACCGTCCTGCTGGGCCGGGAGGCGGGCGCGGACAAGCTGCGCGCCCTCGACAAGGGCGAACGGGTCACGGTGCGCGAGCACATGGTGGCGTCCGCCGCCAGGATCCCGTACCGCTTCGCGGTCGGCGGCTACCCGGTGCTGCGCGGCGGCCAACCGCTGCCCGGGCTCAACGACACCACCTCGGCGGTGCGCACGGCCGTGGGCTACGCGAACGGCGGGCGCAGGCTTCTGCTGCTGGCGCTGGACGGCGCGGTGGCCTACCGCAGCGGGCTGACCATCGCCGAAGTCGCCGACGAGATGCGTCAGTTGGGCGCGGTCGACGCGTTCAGCCTGGACGGCGGCGGCTCCACGACGATGGTGGCCCGCACCGCGGGGGCGAAGACGGTGAGCGTGGTCAACCACCCGACCGACAGCCCGGAGCGCGCCGTGGCAAACGGGATCGGCGTCTTCTGGAAACCCTGAGCGATCGGCTCAGGGCTTGAGACTGCTGACCAGATCGGCGGTCGCGGTGAGCCCGCTGCTGATGGTCGGCGCCATGCTGGTACTGGCCAGAAAGAACCCGAACAGCATGCAGACCAGGGCGTGCGAGATCTTCAGCGCGCCCTGGCGCATGAAGATCACGGCCAGCAACAGGAGCAGCAGCACCACAGAGATGGAAACGGCCATCGCGAACCTCCTCCGCCACGCCCGTTTCGGGGCGTTCGGCCGCAAGTGTGGCGTAGCGGAGGGTGGGTCCGTGCGGTTGACACGGCCCCCGTTCGAGTGGTGTTACGACGCCGCGTGGGCGTCCAGGAAGGCCTCCAGGCCGGCCAGGTCGTCGGTGTTGAAGTAGTCGACGCCGGCGGTGAACAGCTCGCCCCACAGCGCGTCGCGGGCGGGGCCGGCCACGTCGGGGGTGTTCCAGAAGCGCACCGTCTGGCCGTGCGCGTGCGCCTGACCGAGGATGTCGCGCAGCCTCTGCCGCTCGGCGTCGGGGAACGCGCCCTCGCCGAGCCAGCTGAAGTTGAGCTGCCAGTTGTCGCTGATCAGCGGAACGAACGAGGCGGGCGCCGAGGTGCCGAGGTCGGTGAGCCGGCCGTCGTAGAAGGCCCGGCGCACGGTCTGCGCCTCCATCGGCGTGCGGGCGGCACGGTCACCGGAGATGACGTTGGTGACCGCACCGGGGACGACCCGGCCGTGGCGGTACGTCGTGAACAGGTGCGGGTAGCGCCGCAGATGCCGGTCGAGCTCCAGGTACGTCGAGGAGCCCTCGGTCTTGATGTCGATCAGCAGTTGCAGCGGCCTGCGCCAACCGCGGTACACCGAACCGTGGTTGGCCTTGACGATCGCGGCCAGCGGGTCGAGGTAGAGGGATTCGAGGGTGCGGCTCGGGTCCAGGTCGTCCTCGGTGTGGCCGATGAGGAGCTGGTCGCCGACGAGGAAGATGTCGGCCTCGACACTGTCGAACCGGTGGTCGAGGGCATCGAAGAGGGGGTGGGTGTGCTCGTAGTCGTTGTGGGCGTGGGCGCGCCACAGCGGCCGCGGACCGCGGTGACCGCCGCCCGCCCAGGCCTGCGCGCCGGGCAGCACGACGCCACCGGCGAGGGCGGCACCGAGGGTGGTGAGGGCTCTGCGACGGGTGGTGAGGGCCATGTGCTCTGCCTCCCTTGTAGGGCCATGAGTGACCCAAGGGAGTATGCGTTCGAACAGAGCCCAATTGGTGTATCTGCGCAGGAGGTTGGCCGGACTGCCACCCCCGGTTCATTTCATACGAACCTCAGCAGGAGCGCGCCCCAAAGGGGCGCGGGGAACTGCGCGACCAGCCCCCACGCACCCGCACCCGAAAGCCGCTACGTCACGGCGCCTGCAAATCAACCAGTGCGCCCAAGGCCTCTCGATGCGCCCCCGCCGTACCAAAGGCAATCGAATCAGCCTTGGCCCGCTTCAAATAAAGGTGGATCGGATGTTCCCAGGTCATCCCGATCCCCGCATGCAGTTGCAGCGCCTCCTCAGCCGCATGCACGGCAACCGGCCCCGCATAGGCCTGCGCAACGGCCACCAACACATCGGCATCCCCGCCGGAGGCCAGCGCATCGGCCGCACCCCGCGCCGCCGCGCGAAGGTTCACCACCTCCAGCCACAGCTGCGCCAGCCGATGCTTGATCGCCTGGAACCCGCCCACCGGCCGGTTGAACTGCTTGCGCTCCTTGAGATACCGCACGGTCTCGGTCAACGCCCACTCGGCGACACCGAACTGCTCGGAGGCCAGCAGCCCGGCCCCGGCCCGCAGCGCACGCCGTACCGCGGGCTCCGCGTCGCCCACGCGACGCCCCGCCGCCCCGTCCAGCTTCACCGTGGCGAGCGGCCGGGTCAGGTCGAAGGACACCTGCGGGGTGACGGTCACGGCGCCCGCCTCGACCGCGTACAGCCCGCCGTCGTCCCCGGGCACCAGCAGCACGTCCGCGGCGACCGCGTCCGCGATGCCGGTCAGCTCACCGTGCAGACGCCCGTCCTCGACGCGTACGGCGGCGAACCCGGCCCCCGGAGCGACGTGCAGCCCCACGGCCAGCGCCCCGACGGTCCGCCCGGACGCCAGCTTGCCGAGCAGTTCCTCGTCGCCGCAGGCCAGCAGCGCCTCGGTCGCCACCACGGCGCTGGTCAGATACGGCACGGGCGCCACCGCCCGCCCCAACTCCTCCAGGACGACGGCGGCTTCGCGGTGCGAGGCGCCCTGGCCGCCCAGCTTCTCCGGCACCAGCAGCCCGGCGAGCCCCATGCCCTCGGTGAGGGCCTTCCAGGCGGCCGCGTCATGCGGGACGTCCGACTCGGTGCGGGCGATGACGCCCGGCGCGTCGCAGTGGTCGGCGAGCAGATCCCGCACCGCGGCCCGCAGCGCCTCTTCCTCCTCCGAGTACAGCAGGTCGAGCTGTGTGCGCTGTGTTGTCATCGGGCGAGGTCCTTCCACGCGACGTCCTTGTCGGTGCGCGGCTCCGAGGGCAGGCCCAGGACGCGTTCGGCGACGATGTTCAGCAGGACCTCGCTGGTCCCGCCCTCGATGCTGTTGCCCTTGGCGCGGAGGTAGCGGTAGCCGGCGTCGCGGCCGACGAAGTCCACCAGTTCGGGCCGGCGCATGGTCCAGTCGTCGTACAACAGGCCTTCCTCGCCGCGGAGTTCGACCTCGAGGCCGCTGATCTCCTGGTTGAGGCGGGCGAAGGCGAGCTTCATGCCGGCGCCCTCGGGGCCGGGCTGTCCGGCGACCAGCTGCTGGCGCAGGCGTTCGGCGGTGAGGCGGGCGACCTCGGACTCGACCCACAGCTTCAGCAGCCGCTGGTGGAGGTCGTGGGTGCGCAGCTCGGGGCGTTCGCGCCAGGTCCTGGCGACCGGGCCGATCATGCCGCCCTCGCGGGGCAGCCGCATGCCGCCGATCGCGACGCGCTCGTTGTTGAGGGTGGTCTGCGCGACCCGCCAGCCGTTGCCGATCGCGCCGAGGCGCCGGGAGTCGGGGATGCGGACGTCGGTGAGGAAGACCTCGTTGAACTCGGCCTCGCCGGTGACCTGCCGCAGCGGGCGGACGTCGACGCCGGGGTCGGTCATGTCGCAGATGAAGTAGGTGATGCCCGCGTGCTTGGGCACGTCCGGGTCGGTGCGGGCGATGAGGATGGCCCAGCGGGAGTTGTGCGCGCCGGAGGTCCACACCTTCTGCCCGTTCACCACCCATTCGTCGCCCTCACGGACGGCCCGGGTGCCCAGCGCGGCCAGGTCGGAGCCGGCGCCCGGCTCGCTGAACAGCTGGCACCAGACCTCCTCGCCGATCCACAGCGGCCGCAGATAGCGCTGCTTCTGCTCCTCCGTGCCGTACTTGAGGATGGTCGGCGCGGCCATGCCGAGCCCGATGCCGTTGCGGCGCGAGTCGTTGTCGGGGGCGCCGGCGGCCTCCAGCGCCGCGTCCACGACGACCTGGAGGGAGCGCGGGGCGCCGAGGCCGCCGAGGCCCTCCGGGTAGTGCACCCAGGCGAGGCCCGCGTCGAACCGGGCCTTGAGGAAGTCCAGCTTCTCCGTGGTCGCGGGCGGATGCGCCGCCAGCAACTCGGCTGTGCGGCGCTCCAGTTCGGCAGCGTCGGTCATGCTGCGGCTCCCTTCGGTACGACGGTGACCCGGCCGGTGGTGACGCCGTCGCCGACCCGCTGCACGGCCGCCGCGGCCCCGGACAGCGGGACCCGCTCGCTCACCAGGGGCTTGATGGCACCCTTGGCGGCCAGTTCGGTGAGCTGCTGGTGGCAGTGCAGGATCAGCTTGGGGTTCTTGGTGGCGTACAGGCCCCAGTGCAGACCCAGGATCGCGTAGTTCTTCACCAGGGCGTGGTTGAGCGCCGGGCTCGGGATGGTGCCGCTGGCGAAGCCGACGACCACGATCCGGCCCTCGAAGGCGACCACCTTGGTGGACTGGGTGTAGGCCTCGCCGCCGACCGGGTCGTAGATCACGTCGGCGCCCCGCCCGCCGGTCGCCTCCTTGACGGCGGCGACGACGTCCTCGGCACGCCGGTCGATGACGACGTCGCAGCCCTGCTCGCGGGCCACGGCGACCTTGTCGGCGCCGCCGACCACGCCGATCACCCTCGCCCCGGCCGCCTTGCCGAGCTGGACGGCCGCGCTGCCGACCCCGCCGGCGGCCGCGTGCACGAGCAGCGTCTCGCCGGACTGGAGGGCCGCCCGGCGGTGCAGGCCGAACCAGCCCGTCTGGTAGCCGATGTGCAGCGCGGCGGCCTCGGCGTCGTCCAGCGCGTCCGGGGCGGGCAGCAGGGCGGCGGCGTCCGCGACCGCGTACTCGGCGAAACCGCCGTGGGGCAGCACGGGGTTGGCGATCACCCGGCGGCCGTCCTCGGTCTCGCCGCAGATCTCCACGCCCGGGGTGAACGGCAGCGGCGGGCGCACCTGGTAGTGGCCCCGGCACATCAGGACATCAGGGAAGTTGATGTTGGCGGCACGCACCCTGAGCAGCACCTGGCCGTCGCCGGGCGTGGGCCGCTCCACCTCCTGGAGCCGCATCACCTCGCTCGGCTCGCCGTTCTCGTGCACTTGCCATGCCTGCATGCGGTGCCTCCACGGGACTGCGTCGACTGCGTCGTCCGACGGTCGTCTGACCGGGTCCATCGCATACTAAGCGGTCGCTTGCCATCGAGGGAACAGCCTCCCGGGGGAACGCCGGATTCGTCACGACCGCTTCGGCCGCGCCCGCACATGCATCCGCTCCCCCTGCGGTCCGAACAGGCTGAGGAACTCCACCGGCCCCTCCCCCGTCGACCCGAACCAGTGCGGCACCCGGGTGTCGAACTCGGCCGCCTCGCCCGCCCCGAGCACGACGTCATGCTCGCCGAGCACCAGCCGCAGCTTCCCGGACAGCACGTACAACCACTCGTAGCCCTCGTGGGTACGCGGCTCGGGGTCGAGTTTCCGCTGCGGTTCGACCACCTTGAAGGCCTGGAGGCCGCCGGGCTGCCGGGTGAGCGGCAGGAAGGTGCGGCCGTAGCGCTCCATCGGCTTGGCCCGCACCCGGGGATCGCCGGCCGGCGGGGCGCCGACCAGTTCGTCCAGGGGCACCTGGTGGGCCTGCGCGATCGGCAGCAGCAGCTCCAGGCTGGGCTTGCGCAGCCCGGACTCCAGCCGGGAGAGGGTGCTGACCGAGATGCCGGTGGTCTCGGAGAGGGCGGCGAGAGTGACCTCCCGCTCCTTGCGGATCCGGCGCAGCCGGGGTCCCACGCCCGCGAGGACGTCGTCCGTAGTCATGTCTGCATTGCAGTTTCGGCAAAGACGTTTGTCAATCCGGCAGCGACCGCGCGAGCCTCGGCCGCGGAGGTGGTCACCATGACCGATACAACCGATGCAACCGGTGCAACCGGTGCAACCGGTGCAACCGGTGCAACCGGTGCAACCGGTGCGTACGAAGTGGTCGTCGTCGGCGGCGGTGCGGCCGGGCTGTCCGCCGCGCTGGTCCTGGGCCGGGCCCGGCGCCGCACCCTGGTCGTCGACGCGGGCCAGCCGCGCAACGCGCCGTCGGCGCACCTGCAGGGCTTCCTGTCCCGGGACGGCATGCCGCCCGCGGAGTTCCTGGCGGTGGGCCGGGAGGAGATCGCCCGGTACGGCGTGGAGCTGGTCCGGGACCGCGCGGTGGGCGCGACCCGGGACGACGGCTTCACGGTGTCGCTGGCGAGCGGCCGGACGGTCCGGGCCCGGCATTTGGTCGTCGCCACCGGCCTCAAGGACGAGCTCCCGCCCGTCCCCGGGGTGGCCGAGCGGTTCGGCCGGGATGTGATCCACTGCCCGTACTGCCACGGCTGGGAGGTACGCGACCAGGCGTTCGGTGTGCTGGCCACGACCCCGATGAGCGTGCACCAGGCACTGATGGTCACCCAGTGGTCCAAGGACGTGACCCTCTTCCTGCACCAGGTCGAGGAGACGGAGCTGACCGACGACGACCTGCGGCGGCTGGCCGCGGCCGGGGTGCGGGTGGTGCCCGGCGAGGTCGCGGGGCTGCGGATCGAGGCCGACCGGCTGACGGGCGTACGGCTCGCGGACGGGAGCGTGCACGAGCGCGAGGCCCTGTTCGTCGCCCCGCGCCCGCTTCCGCAGAACGAGCTCCTCATCGGGCTGGGCGCGGAGATGCAGGAGACCCCCTTCGGTACCTATCCGGTGATCGACGAACGCGGCCTGACGACGGTGCCGGGCCTGTGGGCGGCCGGCAACGCGAGCGGCTTCGCCGAGCAGGTGGTCAACGCGGTGAGCCGCGGCTACCGGGCCGGCGCGGCGATCAACGGCGAGCTGCTCTTCACGGACCTGGACGCTGCCGTGCGGGTGTAACCCGGGCGCGCCCGTAGCGGTGTGGTCCGGCCGCGCCCGTTGCACCATGGCTGCATGCTGCTGAGCCGGCTCGCCGAAGTGTCCCGGGAGGTCGCCGCCACCGCGGCCAGGTCCCGCAAGACCGCGCTGCTCGCCGAACTCTTCCGGGAGACGGCCCCCGAGGACGTCCCGGTCGTCATCCCCTATCTGGCCGGGCGGCTCCCGCAGGGCCGTCTCGGCGTCGGCTGGAAGGTGCTGGGCCGGTCCGTCCCGCCGGCCGCCGCCCCGTCCCTCACCGTGCGCGGGGTCGACGCCCGGCTGACCGAGCTGGGCAAGGTCTCCGGCCCCGGCTCGCAGGCCGAACGTGTCAGGATCGCGGGCGAGTTGATGGGCGCGGCGACGGCGGACGAGCAGCGCTTCCTGCTGGGGCTGATCACCGGGGAGGTGCGGCAGGGCGCCCTGGACGCGGTGGCCGTCGAAGGGCTCGCGCAGGCGACCGGCGCGGACCCGGCCGCAGTCCGCCGGGCGGTGATGCTCGCCGGGTCCCTCCAGACGGTGGCCGGGGCCCTGCTGGCGGACGGCCCGCCGGCCCTGGACCGGTTCCGGCTCACCCTCGGCCGCCCGGTGCTGCCCATGCTGGCGCACACCGCCTCCTCGGTGGCCGAGGCGGTCGCGAAGCTGGGCGGCTGCGTGGCCGAGGAGAAGCTGGACGGCATCCGGGTCCAGGTCCACCGGGACGGCGACACGGTACGGATCTTCACCCGCACGCTGGACGACATCACCGACCGTCTGCCCGAAGTGACCTCGGTGGCAAGGGAGTTGAGGGGTAATCGCTTCATCCTGGACGGCGAGGTGATCTCCTTCGACGCGGCCGGGCGGCCCCGCTCCTTCCAGGAGACGGCGGGCCGGGTCGGCTCCCGGACGGACGTGGCGAAGGCCGCGCGGGAGGTCCCGGTCTCCCCGGTCTTCTTCGACGCGCTCTCGGTCGACGGCCACGACCTGCTCGACCTCCCCTTCGCCGAACGGCACGCGGAACTGGCCCGGCTGGTCCCCGAGCCGATGCGGGTGCGCCGGGCACTGGTGTCCGGCCCGGACGACACGACGGCCGCCGAGGAGTTCCTCGCGGCCACCCTCGCCCGCGGCCACGAGGGCGTGGTCGTCAAGGCGCTGGACGCCCCCTACAGCGCGGGCCGCCGGGGCGCCTCCTGGCTGAAGGTGAAACCCGTGCACACCCTGGACCTGGTCGTGCTGGCCGCCGAGTGGGGCCACGGCCGCCGCACCGGCAGGCTCTCCAACCTCCACCTCGGCGCCCGCAGTCCCGACGGCACCTTCGCCATGCTCGGCAAGACGTTCAAGGGCATGACCGACGCGATGCTGGAGTGGCAGACCGCCCGCCTCAAGGAACTGCAGGTCTCGGACGACGGCTGGGTGGTGACCGTACGCCCCGAACTCGTCGTCGAGATCGCCTACGACGGCCTGCAGCGGTCCTCCCGCTACCCGGCCGGCGTCACCCTGCGCTTCGCCCGGGTGGTCCGCTATCGCGAGGACAAACGGCCGGAGGAGGCCGATACGGTGGAGGCCCTGCTGGCCGCGCACCCGGAGGTACGGCGTTGACGGAGCCGAAGCGAAGCGCCGGACTGCTGTTGTTCCGGCGTACCGGCGAAGGCGTTGAGGTGTTGCTCGGCCATATGGGCGGGCCGTACTTCGCGAAGAAGGACGCGGGGGCCTGGACCGTCCCCAAGGGCGAGTACGAGCCGGACGAGCCGGCCTGGGCGGCGGCCCGGCGCGAGTTCCAGGAGGAACTGGGGCTGGCACCGCCGGACGGCGAGGCGATCGAGCTGGGCGAGGTCCGGCAGACCAACGGCAAGATCGTGACGGCGTGGGCGATCGAGGCGGACCTGGACCCGGCCGCGATCGAACCCGGCACCTTCGTGATGGAGTGGCCGCCGCGGTCGGGCCGCATCCAGGAGTTCCCCGAGCTGGACCGGGTGGCCTGGCTGACCCCCGACCGGGCCCGTGAGGTGATCGTCACGGCCCAGGCCGCGTTTCTCGACCGGCTGGCGGAGCACTCGGGCTGAACGGAGCCCCATACGTTGCGGTCGGCCCGGCCGCGCGGGAAGGTCATAGCAAGCCCGCTCCCAGGGAGGTCAGCCATGCCCATCGCGACGGTCAACCCGGCGAACGGCGAGACGCTCGAAACGTTCGAGGCCATGGACGAGGACGAGCTCGAACGCCGGCTCGAACTCGCCGAGGCGACGTTCCGTACGTACCGCACCAGCACCTTCGCCGAGCGTGCCCGGCTGCTGCACCGGGCCGCCGGCCTGCTGGACGCGGACCGGGACGACATCGCCCGCACCATGACCACCGAGATGGGCAAGCCGCTGAAGCAGGCCCGCGCCGAGGCCGGCAAGTGCGCGAAGGCGATGCACTGGTACGCCGACCACGCGGCGGAGCTGCTGGCCGACGAGGAGCCGGCGGAGACGGACGTGAAGGACTCGGGCGCGTCCCGGGTGCGGGTGCGCTACCGGCCCATCGGGCCGGTGCTCGCCGTGATGCCGTGGAACTTCCCGCTCTGGCAGGTGGTCCGGTTCGCCGCGCCCGCGCTGATGGCGGGCAACGTGGGCCTGCTCAAGCACGCGTCCAATGTCCCGCAGACCGCCCTGTACCTGGAGGACCTGTTCCACCGGGCGGGCTTCCCGGAGGGCTGCTTCCAGACCCTGCTGATCGGCTCCGGCGCGGTCGACGACGTCCTGCGCGACGAGCGGGTGCGGGCGGCCACGCTCACCGGCAGCGAGCCCGCGGGCCGCGCGGTCGCCGCCACCGCCGGCGAGATGATCAAGAAGACGGTGCTGGAACTGGGCGGCAGCGACCCCTACGTGGTGATGCCCTCGGCGGACATCGACCGCGCGGCGAAGATCGCGGTGACCGCGCGGGTGCAGAACAACGGGCAGTCGTGCATCGCCGCGAAGCGGTTCATCGTGCACACGGACGTCTACGACGCGTTCGCCGAGCGGTTCGTCGCGGGCATGGCGGCGCTGCGGACCGGCGACCCGATGGACGAGGGGACGGACGTCGGGCCGCTCGCGAGCGAGCAGGGGCGGAAGGACCTGGAGGAGCTGGTCGAGGACGCGAAGCGGTCGGGGGCACAGGTGCTGTGCGGCGGGCAGCGGCCGGACGGACCCGGCTGGTTCTACCCGCCGACCGTGCTCGCCGGGATCCACCGCGACATGCGCATCCACCGCGAGGAGGCGTTCGGGCCGGTGGCCACGCTGTACCGGGCCGGTGACCTGGACGAGGCGATCCTCATCGCCAACGACTCGCCCTTCGGGCTGAGTTCGAACGTATGGACGCGTGACGAGGCCGAGGTGGACCGGTTCGTACGGGATCTGGAGGCCGGCGGCGTGTTCGTCAACGGCATGACCGCCTCCCACCCGGCGTTTCCGTTCGGGGGTGTGAAGCGGTCCGGATACGGCCGTGAGCTGTCCGGGCACGGAATCCGGGAGTTCTGCAACATCACCACCGTTTGGCAGGGTGCGTGAGGGTTGCGCGGCTACGATCCCGGGTGTGAACCGCGAAGTGACTCTGCCTCTGATCGTCGACGACAGCGGGACCTTGCAGGTGGCCGCGGCCGACGTGAGTAAGTTGTTGCGGACGTTGGGGGCACGGTGGCTGCGTCTGGTGGAGGCCGACGAGGGTGGGCTGGACGAGGACACGGTGGCTGCGCTGACCATTGAGCTGGCGAAGCTCGCTGATCGGATCGACGTGGCTTGTATCGCCCACAGCAGTGGGGAGTAGGGGTCGTTCGGCTGGTGCGGGTGCGTCGTGGCTGGTCGCGCCCACGCGGCAGCAGCCGCAAATCGATACAGCCCCGCGCCCCTAAAGACAGGTCAGTTCAGCCAGCGACGTCCAGAACATCTGCTCGTACGCCTGGAGCAAGCGGCCGTGGGCATGCACCTGCCTCTCGTCGAGCCGCCCTGACTCCAGTCCCGCCTCCACGGCTGCCGATGCCTGCTGGTCCAGGGCCGGAGCCGGTTCGGCGAAAAGGTCGAAGAACGCGCAGGCCTCGTCGGTGAAGCCGTAATGCGTGCGCAGCCCCTCCGCGATGCGGGCGCAATACGTGCCCCACGTCGCGAAGTTGGCCGTGATGGCCAGGACGGCGTCCGTCGGGGTGGCGTTGAGGGCGAGCCAGGAGATGTACGCCGGGTACGCCTGGCAGCCCGGTAGGGGCTCGTACGCTTGCAGGCGCTCTTCATCCACTTCGCACGCCTCTGTGAACGCGCCCAGCCGCTCTGCCGCCAGTTCCTCGCCCTCGGCGAGCATGGTGAAGAACCCGGCGGCCGCAGGCTCCTCGGTGGCGCGCTGCGCCAGATGCAGGAACGCGCGTCGGTCGGCGGGGATCACTTGGTGTTGTTCCAGGGCAAGTGCGGCGAGCGTCTCCAGGCTCGCCCGGCCGCTGGCGACGAGGGGGACCAATGGATTGGCGTTCGGGTCCGGGGCAAGCTCTGACCTGGTCGTTTTCAGCATTTCCGCGGCCGTGCCGGGCATCGCGTCCTCCTCGTCTGGATACCTCTGTGCTGATTCGACCCTGACACGGGGTCACCGGTTCGGAGTAGTCCGGCGCGAGATCATCGCCCTCACGGGTGATCGTGAGGGAACCACCTCCTGAGGTGAACCACCTCTCTGACCGGCGGGCCAAAACCCGCCGGAAGGCTGAAAGCAGGCACGGTTCATGGCGACTTTGTGCAAACCCTCAGTGTCGGTCCCGGAGTACGTGATCACGATGGAGGAGACGCTGGAACTGGCGCGCTCCCACCACGAGAACCACCCGCAGCTGCCACTGGCGCTGAGACTGATCGAGAACACGGGCGTTCGCACCCGGCACATCGTGCAGCCGATCGAGGAAACCCTGAAGCACCCCGGCTTCGAGGAGCGCAACAAGCTCTACGAGCTCGAGGCCAAGGCCCGGGTCCCCGCAGTGATCCAGCGAGCGCTCGACGACGCCGAACTGCTCACCACCGACATCGACGTGATCATCTACGTCTCGTGCACGGGCTTCATGATGCCCTCGCTCACGGCGTGGCTGATCAACGAGATGGACTTCGACTCCACCACCCGCCAGATCCCCATCGCGCAGCTCGGCTGCGCGGCCGGCGGAGCGGCGATCAACCGGGCGCACGACTTCTGCTCGGCGTACCCGGACGCCAACGCGCTCATCGTGGCCTGCGAGTTCTGCTCGCTGTGCTACCAGCCGACCGACCTCGGCGTCGGCTCGCTGCTCTCCAACGGCCTCTTCGGTGACGGCATCGCCGCCGCCGTGGTCCGCGGCAAGGGCGGCACGGGCGTCGAACTCGAACGCAACGGCTCGTACCTGATCCCGAAGACCGAGGAGTGGATCATGTACGACGTGCGGGCCACCGGGTTCCACTTCCTGCTGGACAAGCGGGTCCCGGCGACCATGGAGCCGCTCGCGCCGGCTCTCCAGGACCTGGCAGGGCTGCACGGCTGGGACGCGTCCGACCTGGACTTCTACATAGTCCACGCGGGCGGGCCGCGGATCCTGGACGACCTCAGCAAGTTCCTCCAGGTCGACCCGCACGCCTTCCGGTTCAGCCGGTCCACGCTCACCGAGTACGGCAACATCGCCAGCGCGGTCGTGCTGGACGCGCTGCGCCGGATGTTCGACGAGGGCGGCGCCGAGCACCAGGCGCGCGGCCTGCTGGCCGGCTTCGGTCCCGGCATCACCGCGGAAATGTCGCTGGGTCGCTGGCGGCGTTCGGACGAAGAGGCGGCTTGACCGAGATGACGCTCACCGAACCGCTCGACCCCGCCGACGAGGCCCCCGGTGAGGCCGCCTGTCCGGTCCGGCACTGGGAAGTGCCGGACCTGACGGGGGTGGACTTCGACCCCACCCTGGCCGAGCTGATGCGGGAGGGTCCGGTCACCCGGATCCAGCTCCCCAACGGCGAGGGCTGGGCGTGGCTGGTCACCCGGTACGACGACGTACGGATGGTGGCCAACGACCCCCGGTTCAGCCGCGAGGCGGTGATGGAGCAGCCGGTCACCCGGCTCGCCCCGCACTTCATCCCGGACCGCGGCGCGGTCGGCTTCCTGGACCCGCCCGACCACACGCGGCTGCGCCGCTCGGTGGCCTCCGCGCTCACCAGCAAGGGCGTGGAGCGGGTCCGGGAGAAGGCCCGCCGGATGCTGGACGAGATCGTCGACGAGCTCGTCCAGGACGGCCCGCCCGCCGATCTCACGGCGACGGTCCTGAGTCCGTTCCCCATCGCGGTGATCTGCGAGGTGATGGGCGTACCGGCCGCCGACCGGCACAGCATGCACCTCTGGACCCAGCTGATCCTCTCCTCCAGCCACGGCAAGGAGGTCAGCGAGCGGGCCAAGCGGGAGATGAGCGCCTACTTCGGCGATCTCATCACCCTGCGCGAGGGCAGTACGGGCGAGGACGTGGCCTCCCTGCTGGGCGCGGCCGTGGGCCGCGGCGAGGTCACGCTGGAGGAGGCCGTCGGTCTCGCCGTCCTCCTCCAGATCGGCGGCGAGGCGGTCACCAACAACAGCGGGCAGATGTTCTACCTGCTTCTCACCCGGCCCGACCTCCTCGACCGGCTGCGCAGCGAGCCGTCGATCCGCCCCCGCGCGATCGACGAGCTCCTGCGCTACATCCCGCACCGCAGCGCGGTCGGCCTGTCCCGGATCGCCACGGAGGACGTGGACATCAAGGGGGTGAGGATCCGCGCGGGCGATCCGATCTACGTCTCGTACCTGGCCGCCAACCGCGACCCGTCGGTCTTCCGGGCCCCCGAGACGATCGACTTCTCGCGCAGCCCCAACCCGCACGTCTCCTTCGGGTTCGGCCCGCACTACTGCCCCGGCGGCCAGCTCGGCAGGCTTGAGGAGGAGTTGCTGGTGGACGCCCTGGTCGACCGGCTGCCCGGGCTGCGGCTCGCCGTACCCCCGGAGCAGGTCCCCTTCAGAAAGGGCGCGTTGATCCGGGGACCCGAGGCACTTCCGGTGACCTGGTGAGTGGCCCATGACCACGACCGAGGGACTCCTCGTACCACCGGGACACGGGCGCGTGGTCCAGACGCCGGCCCAGCGTGTCACCTTCAAGGTGACGGGCACGCACTCGCGGACGGCCTCCACCTTCGAGGTGGAGGTCCCGCCGGGCTTCGACGTGGGCGCCCATGTGCACACCCGCAGCGAGGAGCTGTTCTACGTCCTCGAAGGCGAGCTGGACGTCCTCGCCTTCGAGCCGCGCATCCGCACTCCCGACAACTGGCAGAAGTGGGAGTCCAGTTCGGGCACGCGGGTGGTACGGGCGACCCCGGGCACGGTGATCGTCGTACCCCCCGGCTGCCCCCACGCCTTCGCCAACCCGACGGACGCCCCGGCGCGGATGTTCTTCCAGGCATCCCCACCGCCGGACCACGAGCGCTACTTCGAGGAGTTGCTGGAGATCCTGGGCACCGACGGCCCTCCGGACCACGAGGCGATCGAGGAGCTACGGAGGCGCTACGACATCGAGCAACTCACACCGTTGAAACACCGGTGACAGTGCCTGCCTGCTCTTTTTTTGGGGGCGCGGGGAACTGCGCGAGCAACCACGACGCACTCGCGGACCGCATCGCGCAGAACCCCGGACGGCGCTACCGAATCGGCATCCCCGACAAGGTACGGGCGATCACCAGCCGCTGAATCTCACTGGTCCCCTCGAAGATCGTGTAGATCGCCGCGTCCCGGTGCATCCGCTCCACCGGATACTCCCGCGTGTACCCGTTGCCGCCCAGGATCTGGATCGCCTGGGCGGTCACCTTCTTCGCCGTCTCGCTCGCGAACAGCTTCGACATCGACCCCTCGGCCGCGGTGAACGGCTTCCCGTTCACCGCCATCCAGGACGCCCGCCACACCAGCAGCCGGGCCGCGTCGACGGCCGTCCGCATGTCCGCGAGCTGGAAGGCCACCCCCTGGTTGTCGATGATCGGCCGCCCGAACTGCTCACGGGTGATGGCGTAGTCGAGGGCGACCTCGAACGCGGCGCGTGCCGTGCCGACGGCCATCGCACCGACGGCGGGCCGCGAGGCCTCGAACGTGGCCATGGCCGCGTTCTTCACCCGCTCGCCGCTTGACTTCGCCCGCTCCCGGGCCCGGGCGAGGCGCTCGTCCAGCTTCGCCTTGCCGCCGAGCAGGCAGGAACCGGGCACCCGGGCGTTGTCCAGGACGACCTCGGCGGTGTGCGAGGCACGGATCCCGTGCTTCTTGAACTTCTGGCCCTGGGACAGCCCGGGCGTCCCCGGCGGGACGATGAAGGACGCATGGCCCTTGGAGCCGAGCTCCGGGTCGACGACCGCGACGACGACGTGGACGTTGGCGATGCCGCCGTTGGTCGCCCAGGTCTTCGTGCCGTTGATCACCCACTCGTCCTTGGCCTCGTCGTAGACGGCCCGGGTGCGCATGGAGGCAACGTCGGAGCCGGCGTCGGGCTCGGAGGAGCAGAAGGCTGCGACCTTTACGTCATTGGGGTCGCCGTACATCTGGGGGATCCAGGTGCCGATCTGCTCCTCGGTGCCGTTGGCGAGGACGCCGACGGCGGCCAGGCCCGTGCCCACGATGGACAGGGCGATGCCCGCGTCGCCCCAGAACAGCTCCTCCATGGCCATCGGGATGCCGAGGCCGGTGGGGTCGAAGTACTGCTGGGCGTAGAAGTCGAGGGAGTAGATGCCGACCTTCGCGGCCTCCTGGATGACAGGCCAGGGAGTCTCCTCACGCTCGTCCCATTCGGCGGCCGCGGGGCGGATGACATCGGCGGCGAAACCGTGCAGCCAGTCGCGGACCTCCTTCTGTTCGTCGTTGAGTTCCATGGTGAACTCGGCCATGACTCCTCCAGCGGCGGCGCATAATGTGTTACTAGCGGTAACCCGAGTCTGTTACTCGTCGGTAGGAAAAGTCAACTCCCGAGGTCACCTCGGCAGCCAGTTCGAGAGCGGACTGCTGTCAGGTGTTAGTTTGCGCAGGCGTCACGAAAACAGCACGGGGTGGGGAGAGCACATGGACACCACGCAGCGGACCGAACAGCAGCGGTCCGCCGACCGCCGACGGCGCGAGCTGTTGGAGGCCGCCGACCGGGTGGTGCTGCGCGACGGCCCACAGGCTTCCATGAACGCCATCGCGGCGGAGGCCGGCATCACCAAACCGATCCTCTACCGACACTTCGGCGACAAGAGCGGGCTGTACGCGGCACTGGCCAAGCGGCACACGGACGCCCTGCTGAACTCGCTCCGGGCCGCGCTGGACGCTCCCGCGGAGCGCCGTGAGCGCGTCGAGGCGACCTTGGACACCTACCTCGCGGCGATCGAGGCGCGGCCTCAGGTGTACCGGTTCCTGATGCATCCCGCGGAGGGCAGCACGGGCGCCGACCAGGGGTTCGACGTGGGGAAACATTCGGCTCCGCTGTTGCGGCGGATGGGTGAGGAGCTGGCACAGGTCATCGAGGACCGGCTGGATCTCGGGCCCGGCAGTCAGCAGCTGGCGCGGGTGTGGGGGCACGGGATCGTCGGGATGATGCATGCCGCAGGGGACTGGTGGCTGGGGGAACGGCCCTGCACTCGTGCGGAACTGGTGAAGAGTTTGGCGGACCTGCTGTGGGGTCGCTTGGCGGCTGCGGGGGACAAAATCGGAGGTCCGGGGTTCTGAGGGATGAGTTTCGGCTCACCGCCGGTGGGGGCTTGTCGCGCAGTTCCCCGCGCCCCCAGGGGGTTGCGCTCAGGGGCGCCAGGAAGATTTGGCCACCTGTCGCATCAGCCGTCGCTTGCGCCAGCCCGTTACGTGGTCGGCGTAGACACGGCCCTCCAGGTGGTCGGTCTCGTGCTGGAGGCACCTCGCGAAGAAGCCCGTGCCGTGGATCGTGATCGGCTCCCCCGTCGCCGTGAAGCCCTCGACCACGGCGTGGTCGTACCGCTCCGTGCCCGCCTCCAGGCCCGGCAGGGACAGGCAGCCCTCGGGGCCGCGGAGCGTCACGCCGTCCGCGGTCACCAGGCGGGGGTTCACCACGTGGCCGAGGTGGCGGACGTCCTCGTCGTCGGGGCAGTCGTAGACGAACACCCGCAGCGACTCCCCCACCTGGTTCGCCGCCAGGCCCACGCCCTCCGCCGCGTACATCGTCGCGAACAAGTCCTCCACCAGCCGGGCGAGTTCGGGGCCGAAGTCGGTGACCTCCGCGCAACGGGCGTGCAGGACGGGGTCGCCGAGCAGGGTGAGAGGCCGGACCCGCCCGTGGGCGCCCGGAATGGAACCTTGTCGCATGGGCGCAAGGGTACGGTTCGGATCGGCCCCTGCCCGCCGCGCAGGCGAGGGCCGGAATTCGGGTGTGCGAATGGATCTCGATAGGCTGACCTCACACCACGTTGCCGGATGGCTCAGGCGCGGCGCGTACGCAAGGAGGATCGAGAACTGATGGCAGGCAACTCGGACCCGCTCACGCCGCGGGCCAAGCTGGCCGTGACCGCGGGCAAGGCGGTCGCGGCGGCGTCCCGGGCGGCGGGTCGCGGCAGCGGATCCGTGATCGGCGGCCGGGTCGCGCTCAAACTCGACCCCGACCTTCTCGCCCGGCTCGCCCAGAACCTGGACGTCACGCTCGTCTCGGCGACGAACGGCAAGACGACCACGACCCGGCTCATCGCCGAGGCACTGAAGGCCGCGGGGCCGGTCGTCTCCAACGCGCTCGGGGCCAACATGCCGGCCGGCATCACGTCGGCGCTGGCAGGTGGCTCGGAGTCCAAGTTCGGTGTGATCGAGGTCGACGAGAAGTACCTGGCCGGGGTCGCCCGGGACACCGACCCCAAGTGCATCGCGCTGCTCAACCTCTCCCGCGACCAGCTCGACCGCGCCGCCGAGACCCGGATGCTCGCCGAGAACTGGCGGGAGGGCCTCGCCGGGACCAAGGCCGTCATCGTGGCGAACTGCGACGACCCGCTGGTGGTGTGGGCCGCGTCCTCCTCCCCCAACGTGATCTGGGTCGCCGCCGGCCAGATGTGGAAGGACGACGCCTGGTCCTGCCCGTCCTGCGGCGGCGTGATGCAGCGGCCCGGCGACGACTGGTTCTGCGGTGAGTGCGGGTTCCGGCGGCCGACCCCGAGCTGGGTGCTCTCCGGCGACCACGTGCTCGACCCGCACGGGTCCGCCTGGCCCATCCACCTGCAGCTGCCGGGGCGCGCCAACAAGGCCAACGCCGCCTCCTCGGCCGCCGTCGCCGCCGTCTTCGGGGTGCCGCCGCAGGTCGCCCTGGAGCGGATGTACCAGGTGCAGGCCGTCGCGGGACGCTACGACGTCGTGCAGTTCCAGGGGCGTGACCTGCGTCTGCTGCTGGCCAAGAACCCGGCCGGCTGGCTGGAGACGTTCTCGCTGATCGACCCGCCGCCGGCGCCGGTCATCCTCTCCGTGAACGCGCGCGGCGCCGACGGCACCGACACCTCCTGGCTGTGGGACGTGGACTACACGCGCCTGACCGGTCACCCGATCTTCGTGCTCGGCGACCGCAAGCTGGACCTCGCGGTGCGCCTGGAGGTCGCGAACCAGCACTTCCAGGTCTGCGACTCCCTCGACCAGGCCGTCCAGATGTGCCCGCCCGGCCGGATCGAGGTCATCGCGAACTACACCGCGTTCCAGGACCTGCGCCGCCGCGTCGGCAACTGACCACGAAGGACGAACAGTTCATGAGCGACAACCAACTGCGGCTGGTGTGGATCTACCCCGACCTGCTCAGCACCTACGGCGACCAGGGCAACGCGCTCGTCGTGGAGCGGCGGGCCCGGCAGCGCGGTCTCGACGTGGCCCGGCTCGACGTGCGCAGCGACCAGCCGATCCCGACCTCCGGCGACATCTACCTGATCGGCGGCGGTGAGGACCGTCCGCAGCGGCTCGCCGCCGAGCGGCTGCGCCGTGACGGGCACCTGTACCGGGCGGTGGAGAACGGCGCGATCGTGTTCTCCGTGTGCGCCGGCTACCAGATCCTCGGGCACGAGTTCATCAACGACCTCGGGCAGCGCGAGCCGGGCCTCGGCCTGCTCGACGTGACGACCGTGCGCGGCACCGGCGAGCGGTGTGTCGGTGACGTCCTCGCCGACATCGACCCGCGCCTCGGGCTGCCGCCGCTCACCGGGTTCGAGAACCACCAGGGCGTCACCCAGCTCGGCCCCACCGCCCGCCCCTTCGCCCGGGTCCAGCTGGGCAAGGGCAACGGCACCGGGGACGGCACGGAGGGCGCGTACAACGACACCGTCTTCGGCACGTACATGCACGGGCCGGTGCTCGCCCGCAACCCGCTCATCGCGGACCTGCTGCTGAAGCTGGCGCTCGACGTGAACGCGCTGCCGCCGATCGACGACCGCTGGTACGAGGCCCTCCGCAACGAGCGCATCGCCGCCGCTCAGCAGCCTGCGTAGGCCTTCGGGAACGGCCGGTTCCGGGGCCCGCCTGACAGGCTGTCCGCTCACATGTGCGGGCACGTCCAGCAGGCGGACGCCCGGTGCGGAACGACCCCCTTGCGCCGGTAGGGTGGCCGCGATGTCAGCCGGACAGCGTGGTCCGGTCTCCGGCCCACGTGGAGAAGGTTGTTTCGGGCTATGCGCATTGGTGTCCTCACGTCCGGCGGCGACTGCCCCGGCCTGAACGCCGTCATCCGGTCCGTCGTGCACCGCGCCGTGGCCGACCACGGCGACGAGGTCATCGGCTTCCGGGACGGCTGGAAGGGCCTCCTGGAGTGCGACTACCTCAAGCTCGACCTCGACGCCGTGGCCGGCATCCTGGCCCGCGGCGGCACCATCCTCGGATCGTCCCGGGTCCAGCCCTCGCATCTGCGGGACGGCGTGGAGCGGGCCAGGGGCCACGTCGCCGAGCTCGGGCTCGACGCGATCATCCCGATCGGCGGCGAGGGCACGCTGAAGGCGGCCCGGCTGATGTCCGACGCGGGCCTGCCGATCGTGGGCGTGCCCAAGACCATCGACAACGACATCGCGGTCACGGACGTGACCTTCGGCTTCGACACGGCCGTGGGGGTCGCGACCGAGGCGCTCGACCGGCTGAAGACCACCGCCGAGTCCCACCAGCGGGTGCTGGTCGTGGAGGTCATGGGGCGGCACACCGGCTGGATCGCGCTGCACTCCGGGATGGCGGCCGGCGCCCACGCCATCGTCGTACCGGAGCGGCCCTTCGACATCGAGGAGCTGGCCCGCCGGGTCGGCGAGCGGTTCGAGGCGGGCAAGCGGTTCGCGATCGTCGTCGCGGCTGAGGGGGCCAAGCCGAAGGCGGGCACGATGGCCTTCGACGAGGGCGGCAAGGACATCTACGGCCATGAGCGGTTCGCCGGGATCGCCCGGCAGCTGTCCATCGAGCTGGAGCAGCGGCTCGGCAAGGAGGCGCGACCGGTCATCCTCGGGCATGTGCAGCGGGGTGGCACGCCGACGGCGTACGACCGCGTCCTGGCGACCCGGTTCGGGTGGCATGCGGTGGAGGCCGTGCACCGGGAGGAGTTCGGTCACATGACCGCGCTGCGGGGCACGGACATCGTGATGGTGCCGCTGGCGGAGGCCGTGGAGACGTTGAAGACGGTGCCGACGGAGCGGTACGACGAGGCGGAGACCGTGCTTTAAGGGGCCTCGCCGTAGGAGGTTCTGATTCGTTGCCGGGTGCGGGAGCGCTGTGGCTGGTCGCGCAGTTCCCCGCGCCCCTGCGTGGGGTTTGCGGGCCCCGGTCACACGTGCGGTCGGAAGCGGTTCTAATCTGGGGTCGGCAGTAAACGTACAACCCCCCACGAATCAGGAGCCGCCGGATGGACCACAGCGGGCACGGCATGACCATGGATCTGCCGCCGTTCACGCTGGGGCGCGGACTGGAGTGGTCGGCGGATCCCTTCTTTCTCGTCGCGTGCCTCGCCGGGCTGGCGCTGTACGGGTGGGGTGTGGTGCGGCTGCGGCGGCGCGGGGACGCCTGGTCCGTGGGGCGGACGGTGTCGTTCGTCGTCGGGGTGCTGACCATCATGGCCGTGATGTGCACCAGGCTGAACGACTACGGGATGGTCATGTTCAGCGTGCACATGGTGCAGCACATGATCATCAGCATGCTGTCGCCCATCCTGATCCTGCTGGGTGCCCCGGCGACCCTGGCGCTGCGCGCACTGCCCGTCGCAGGCAAGGGGCGGAAGGGGCCGCGTGAGCTGCTGCTGGCCCTGCTGCACAGCCGGTACATGCGGATCGTCACGCATCCCGCCTTCACCATCCCGCTGTTCATCGCGAGCCTGTACGCGCTCTACTTCACCCCGCTCTTCGACTTCCTGATGGGCTCGAAGGCCGGGCACATCGCGATGATGGTGCACTTCCTCGCCGTCGGCGTCGTCTTCTTCTGGCCGATCATCGGCGTCGACCCGGGGCCGCACCGGCCGGGATATCTCATGCGCATGCTGGAGCTGTTCGCGGGCATGCCGTTCCACGCGTTCTTCGGCATCGCGTTGATGATGGCGTCGGAGCCGATGGTCGAGACGTTCAAGAATCCGCCGGCCTCGCTCGGCATCGACGCGCTCTCCGACCAGAACGCGGCCGGCGGCATCGCCTGGGCGTTCAGCGAGATCCCGTCCGTACTGGTGCTGATCGCCCTGCTGTTCCAGTGGTACGGCTCCGAGCAGCGCCAGGCCCGGCGCCACGACCGGGCCGCCGACCGGGACGGCGACAAGGAGCTCGAGGCGTACAACGCCTATCTGGCCTCGCTGAACGCACGCAAGGGCTGACAGGGTCCCCGCAAGAGGCAGAACCGGGGCACCATGGAGGGAGTCGGACCATGAGGAGGGTGTCACGATGCCCGGTTCTGCGAACGGCTCGAACGGTGCCACCAAGGCGATGGGGGTGCTCACCGTAGGCGGACTCGTCGTAGTGACGGCCTACACGGTGGCACTCGGCAGCAACGGCTGGCTCTGGTTCGGGTGGGTGGTACTGGGCCTGCTGACACTGGCGATGGTGGTGACCCAGAGCGACTGAAGCGCCCCCGAAGGGGCGCGGGGCTGTATTGAATGTGCGGCCACCGCCGCGTGGGCGCGACCAGCCCCCACGGCGCCGCAGCCGAACGACGGCACACCGCGGAGCGCCTAGTGCACCCCGGGCTGGTACTTGGGCAGCCTGGCGGTGATCTTCATGCCCGCACCCAGTGCCGTCTCGATGACGAGGCCATGGTCGTCGCCGTAGACCTGGCGGAGCCGGTCGTCGACGTTGGACAGGCCGATGCCGCCGGAGGGGCTGGTCTCGCCGGCGAGGATGCGGCGCAGCAGGACCGGGTCCATACCGGCGCCGTCGTCCTCGATGACGACCAGGGCCTCGGCGCCCTCGTCCTGGGCGGTGATCTGGATGTGGCAGGTGCCGGTCTTGCCCTCCAGGCCGTGCTTGACGGCGTTCTCGACCAGGGGCTGGAGGCAGAGGAAGGGGAGGGTGACCGGGAGCACCTCGGGGGCGATCTGGAGGGTCACCGTGAGGCGGTCGCCGAAGCGGGCCCGGACCAGTGCCAGGTAGTGGTCGATGGCGTGGAGCTCGTCGGCGAGGGTGGTGAAGTCACCGTGCCTGCGGAACGAGTAGCGGGTGAAGTCGGCGAACTCCAGCAGGAGCTCTCGGGCCCGCTCGGGGTCGGTGCGGACGAACGAGGCGATCACCGCGAGCGAGTTGAAGATGAAGTGCGGGGAGATCTGGGCGCGCAGGGCGCGGATCTCGGCCTCGATGAGGCGGGTCCGGGAGCGGTCCAGGTCGGCCAGCTCCAGCTGGACGCTGACCCAGCGGGCGACCTCGCCGGCCGCCCGGACCAGGACGGCGGACTCGCGCGGGGCGCAGGCGACCAGGGTGCCGTGGACGCGGTCGTCGACGGTGAGCGGGGTGATCACGGCCCAGCGGACCGGGCAGTCGGGGGTCTCGCAGTGCAGCCGGAAGGCCTCGCCGCGGCCGGACTCCAGCGGTCCGGCGAGCCGTTCCATGAGCTCGGCGCGGTGGTGGTCGCCGACGCCGTCCCAGACCAGCAGGTTCTCGTGGTCGGTGAGGCAGAGGGCGTCGGTGCCGAGCAGGGTGCGCAGCCGGCGGGCGGAGCGGCGGGCGGTCTCCTCGGTGAGGCCCGCGCGCAGCGGGGGTGCGGCGAGGGAGGCGGTGTGCAGGGTCTCGAAGGTGGCGTGCTCGACCGGGGTGCCGAGGCCGCCGAGGCTCTCGGGGCGTGCGGTGCGGCGGCCGAGCCAGAAGCCGGCGGCGAGGAGCGGGAGTACGGCCACGCAGAGACCGGCCAGGAAGCCGGTCACGCCTTCACCTCCGCGCGCAGTTGTTCCGGCAGATGGAAGCGGGCCAGGATCGCGGCCGTGCCGGGCGGTACCCGGCCCGGGGTGGCCAGCGAGACCAGGATCATGGTGAGGAAGCCCAGCGGGACCGACCAGAGCGCCGGCCAGGCGAGCAGGGCGTGCAGGTCACCGGTGCCGGGCAGGTCGGCCATCGTCGCGGCCACCGCGCAGAACGCCGAGCCGCCCCCGGCCAGCATCCCGGCGGCCGCACCGGGCGGGGTCAGCCGGCGCCACCAGATGCCGAGGACCAGTAACGGACAGAAGGAGGAGGCGGAGACCGCGAAGGCCAGTCCGACGGCGTCGGCGACCGGGAGGCCGCCCACCAGCACGCTCGCGGCGAGCGGTACGGCCATGGCGAGGACCGTCCCCAGTCTGAAGTGCCGTACGCCGCGCGCCGGGAGGACGTCCTGGGTGAGGACGCCGGCGACCGCCATGGTGAGGCCGGAGGCGGTGGAGAGGAACGCGGCGAACGCGCCGCCCGCCACCAGCGCGCCGAGCAGGTCGCCGCCGAGGCCGCCGACGACCCGGTCGGGCAGCAGCAGGACGGCGGCGTCCGTCTCGCCGGTGAGGGTGAGTTCGGGGGTGTAGAGGCGGCCGAGGGCGCCGTAGACGGGCGGCAGGAGATAGAAGAGGCCGATCAGGGCCAGCACGGCGACCGTGGTGCGGCGGGCGGCCACCCCGTGCGGGCTGGTGTAGAAGCGGACGACGACGTGCGGCAGGCCCATGGTGCCGAGGAAGGTGGCGAGGATCAGTCCGTACGTGGCGTACAGCGGGCGTTCCTCGCGGCTCTCGGCGAGCGAGGTGGACATGCCGCCGTTGGTGCCCCGGTCGGTGGCGGGGACGCGGGTGCCCTTGGCGAAGGTCAGGCGGGTGCCGGCGGCGATGCGGTGGGTGCCCTCGGGGAGGGTGAGCCGGGTGTCCTCGTGCGGGTGGCCGTCGACCGTGCCGGTGACGGTGACCGTGAGCGGGCGGTCGAGCCGGAGGGAGAGCGTGTCCTTGACGTCCACTGCGCGCTGCGTGCGGAAGGCGGCCGGTTCGTCGAAGGCGTGGACGGGGGCGCCGGCGCGCTGCCAGGCGAGGACCAGGAAGAGGGCGGGGACGAGCAGGGCGGTGAGTTTCAGCCAGTACTGGAAGGCCTGTACGAAGGTGATGCTGCGCATGCCGCCGGCGGCCACGGTGGCCACCACGACCACGGCGACGATGAGCCCGCCGAGTGCGTCGGGGGCGCCGGTGAGGACCGACAACGTCAGCCCGGCGCCCTGGAGTTGGGGCAGCAGGTAGAGCCATCCGACGCCGACGACGAACGCCCCGGCCAGCCGTCGTACCGGCTGCGAGGCGAGCCGGGCCTCGGCGAAGTCGGGGAGGGTGTAGGCGCCGGAGCGGCGCAGCGGGGCGGCGACGAAGAGCAGGAGCACGAGGTAGCCGGCGGTGTAGCCGACCGGGTACCAGAGCATGTCGGGGCCCTGCACGAGGACCAGCCCGGCGATGCCCAGGAAGGAGGCGGCGGAGAGGTACTCGCCGCTGATCGCGGCCGCGTTGAGGCGGGGGCCGACGGTGCGGGAGGCGACGTAGAAGTCGGAGGTGGTCCGGGAGATGCGCAGGCCGAAGGCGCCGACGAGGACGGTCGCGACGACGACGAGGGCGACCGCCGGGACGGCATAGCTGGAGTTCATCTGGCCTCGTCGGGGCTGGGGTTCATCGGTCCTATCGGTCCTCGACGAGGCGGACGAAGTCCTCCTCGTTGCGTTCGGCGCGGCGCACGTACCAGCGGGCGAGCAGGATCAGCGGGGCGTACAGGCAGAAGCCGAGCACCAGCCACTCCAGGCGGCGCGCCTCGGGGGCGGCGGCGAAGACCAGCGGGAGCGGGCCGACGAGCAGCACCAGGACGGCGAACACGACGAGGGCGACGCGCAGTTGGCTGCGCATCAGGGAGCGGACGTAGGTGTGGCCGAGGGTGGTCTGCTCGTCGATCTCGGTGCGCGGCCGGTAGTAGCCGGAGGTACGGCGGCTGCGGCGGGGCGGGCCGGTGACGGTGACCCGGCGCTCGGCGGGGTCCGCGGGCACGTCAGGCCCTCCTCATCAGCAGGTCCCGCAGCTCGCGGGCGTGGCGCCGGCTGACCTGGAGCTCCTCGGCACCCACCAGGACGCTCACCGTGCCCGCGTCCAGGCGGAGTTCGCCGATGTGACGGAGGGCGACGAGGTGGCGGCGGTGGATGCGGACGAAGCCGCGGGAGCGCCAGCGGTCCTCCAGGGTGGACAGCGGGATGCGGACCAGGTGGCTGCCACGGTCGGTGTGCAGGCGGGCGTAGTCGCCCTGGGCCTCGACGTGGGTGATGTCGTCCACCGCCACGAACCGTGTCACACCGCCGAGTTCGACGGGTATGTGGTCGGGGTCGGGTTCGTGCACGGGTATCCGGGGTGCGGTGCCGCGCAGTTCGGCGGTCCGGCGCACCGCCTCCGCGAGGCGTTCCTTGCGGACCGGTTTCAGGACGTAGTCGACGGCCTTGAGGTCGAAGGCCCGTACCGCGAAGTCCTCGTGGGCGGTGACGAAGACGACCAGCGGGGGCCGGGCGAAGCCGGTGAGCAGCCGGGCCAGGTCCAGGCCGTCCAGGCCGGGCATCTGGACGTCGAGGAAGACGACGTCGATGGCCTCGGGGCCCTGCGGTCCGGACTCCAGGGCCCGGGTGATGCGGCGCAGCGCCTCGGTGGCGTCCCCGGCGCCCTCGACGCTTCCGATGCGCGGATCGGCGTTCAGCAGATAGAGCAGTTCCTCCAGCGAGGGGCGTTCGTCGTCGACGGCGAGGGCGCGCAGCATGAACGGAGTGTAGGCGGCGGAACGCGGCGCTGGACATGTACCGGACGTGGACGTTCACGCCGGATGAAGTGGTGTACCCGAAGTGTCTTCGGCCGTGGTTACAGTGCGGGCATGAACAGCGGCACCGCCTCCTTCGACGATCTCGACCGGAAGATCACCACCGCGTTGATGGCGAACGCGCGGACCAGTTTCGCCGAGATCGGGGCGGCCGTCGGGCTCTCCGCGACGGCCGTGAAGCGGCGGGTCGACCGGCTGCGCGAGACCGGTGTGATCACCGGGTTCACGGCCACCGTCACACCGGCGGCCCTCGGCTGGCGCACGGAGGCGTACGTCGAGGTCTACTGCGAGGGCGCGGCCCCGCCCCGGCGGCTCGCGGAGGTGGTCCGCAACCATCCGGAGATCACCGCGGCGATGACGGTGACCGGTGGCGCGGACGCGCTGCTGCATGTGCGGGCCCGGGACGTGGGCCACTTCGAGGAGGTGCTGGAGCGGATCCGGGTGGAGCCCTTCATCCGGAAGACGATCAGCGTGATGGTGCTGTCGCATCTGCTTCCGGAGAGCCCGGAGGCCGGTGCCACGCACCCCGTACCGGAGTAAACGCACCGATGCTGCGTTTGTATGACCGGAGACGCAGTGTTCCTGCGTAGACGCGCAACATTCATTTCTTGTCGCGCATATCCGACGCTTTCTACCTTGGTGTCAACCCTCAGTCGACACCGCGGGAAAGCGGAGGAACCCCTCTGTGTCCGAAAGCCGTGTGCAGCGCCCCCGGCGCTTTCTTGTCTGCGAACCCAGACATTTCGCCGTGCAGTACGCGATCAATCCCTGGATGAACCCCGACACCAGGGTCGACGTCGACCTGGCCCAGGAGCAGTGGACCGCGCTGATCAGCGCCTACCGCACCCATGGCCACAGCGTCGACCGGCTGGAGCCGGTGCCCGGCCTGCCCGACATGGTGTTCGCCGCGAACTCGGCGGTCGTCGTCGGCGGCCGCGTCTTCGGCTCGCTCTTCCATTCGCCCGAGCGGCGTCCCGAGTCCTCGCACTACGACCTCTGGTTCAAGACCGCGGGCTATGAGGTGCACCGCCCCGGCTCGGTGGTCGAGGGCGAGGGCGACCTGGTCTGGACGGGCCGGTACCTGCTGGCCGGCACCGGCTTCCGCACCAGCCGCGAGGCGCACCGGGAGGCCCAGGAGTTCTTCGGCCACCCGGTGATCAGCCTGACCCTGGTGGACCCGTACTTCTACCACCTGGACACGGCGCTCTTCGTCCTGGACGGCGGGCACGACGGAAATATCGTGTACTACCCCGAGGCCTTCTCCTCCGGGAGCCGCGAGGTGCTGCGCCGGCTGTTCCCGGACGCGGTGCTCGCCACCCGCGACGACGCCATGGCATGGGGCCTGAACTCGGTCTCCGACGGCCGCCACGTCTTCATCGCGCCACAGGCCGAGGCGCTCGCCGCCCGGCTCGCCGACCAGGGTTACGAGCCCGTCCCCGTCGACCTGTCGGAGTTCCACAAGGCAGGCGGCGGCATCAAGTGCTGCACCCAGGAAATCCGCTGAGGACCAGGAGATCCCTCTGATGACCGCACCCGCACGCGCACGTACCTCCGCCGAGCTGATCGAGGCGGAGGGCCCGGTCCTCGCGCACAACTACCACCCGCTGCCCGTCGTCGTCGCCCGCGCCGAGGGCACCTGGGTGGAGGACGTCGAGGGGCGCCGCTACCTCGACCTGCTGGCCGGCTACTCGGCCCTCAACTTCGGCCACCGCCACCCCGCGCTGATCGAGGCCGCGCACCGCCAGCTGGACCGCCTCACCCTCACCTCGCGCGCCTTCCACAACGACAGGCTCGCCGAATTCGCCGAGCGGCTGGCCGAGTTGACCGGCCTGGACATGGTGCTGCCGATGAACACCGGCGCCGAGGCGGTCGAGTCCGGCATCAAGGTGGCCCGCAAATGGGCGTACGACGTGAAGGGCGTCCCGGCCGACCGGGCCACGATCGTCGTCGCGGCGGACAACTTCCACGGCCGTACGACCACGATCGTCAGCTTCTCCACGGACGAGACGGCACGGGCGGGCTTCGGCCCGTTCACGCCGGGCTTCCGGATCGTGCCGTACAACGACCTGGCCGCGCTGGAGGCGGCGGTCGACGAGACCACGGCGGCGGTGCTGATCGAGCCCATCCAGGGCGAGGCCGGGGTGCTGATCCCCGACGACGGCTATCTGACCGGGGTCCGGGAGCTGACCCGCCGCAAGAACTGCCTCTTCATCGCCGACGAGATCCAGTCCGGCCTCGGCCGCACCGGCCGCACCCTCGCCGTCGACCACGAGGACGTCGTCCCGGACGTGCTGCTGCTCGGCAAGGCGCTGGGCGGCGGGATCGTGCCGGTGTCCGCGGTGGTGGCCCGCCGGGAGGTGCTGGGAGTGCTGCACCCCGGCGAGCACGGCTCGACGTTCGGCGGCAACCCGCTCGCGGCGGCGGTCGGCACGGCGGTGGTCGAGCTGCTGGAGAGCGGCGACTTCCAGCGCCGGGCCGCCGAGCTGGGCGTGGTCCTGCGGGACGGCCTGACCGAGCTGGTCGGCAGCGGTGTGGTCGGCTTCCGCTCGCGCGGGCTGTGGGCGGGCGTCGACGTGGACCCGGCGATCGGCACCGGGCGGGAGGTCGGCGAACGGCTGCTGCGCGAGGGCGTCCTGGTCAAGGACACCCACGGCTCCACGATCCGGCTGGCCCCGCCGCTGACCATCACGGCGGAGGAGCTGCGGTCCGCGCTGGGGGCGTTGGAGAAGGTGCTGGCAGCCTGAAACCCGGGGTGGCCACTCGCGTGGCCACCCCGGTCCCGCTCAGCCCTTGCCGAGGAGCTTGTTCATCTCCTTGATCTCGGCGTTCTGGGCGGTGACGATGCCGGCGGCCAGGCTCGTGGCGGGGCCGTAGTCGCCCCCTGCCTTCTCGGTGCCGGCCATCTCCACGGCGCCCTGGTGGTGCTGGACCATCATGGTCAGGAACATCGTGTCGAAGTCCGTCCCCTTGGCCTGCTTCAGCATGGTCATGTCCTTGTCGGACATCATCCCGGCCATGCCGGCGTGACCGCTGTGGTCCATGCCCGCCATGGGCACGTCCTCGCCCCAGGCCTTCAGCCAGCCGGTCATGGTCCTGATCTCCGGGTCCTGGGCCTTCTCGATCCGGGCGGCCAGGTCCTTCACCCGGGCGGAGGAGGCGCGGCCGGCGGCGAGGCCGGCCATCTCCACGGCCTGCTGGTGGTGCGGGATCATGCTCTGCGCGAAGGACACGTCCTGCGCGTTGTGCGCAGCGGCGGTGGCGGAGGCGGTCGCGCCGGCCGCCGCCGAGTGCGACGCGTGTGCGGTGCCGGCGCTGTCGTCGCCGCTGCCGCACGCGGTGAGGGCCAGGGCGGCGGTCGCGGTCAGTGCGACGAGGACGGCACGGGTACGGGTACGCGTGGTGGTCATGCTGGATCTCCTGCTCATGGGTGTGATCGGGCACGCGGGAGCACGACCGCCGCGCTGTCCGCGCGCGGCCGGCTCGGGTGCCTCTAGATCCGCAGGAGCTGGAGTTCGGCCAGGTCGGGGGGCGCACGGGCGCCGTCCGGTGCCGTGACCGGGCGGGAGGGGGCCAGACAGGCGGCCGCGAGGACGGGGACCGGGTCCGGGACCAGGGCGGGCAGCGCCGGTCCGCCGCTCACCGCACCGGAGGCGCAGGTCGCGTCGGCGTGGTGCGCGTGGTCGCCGCCGCAGTGGCCGTCGTCGCCGGAGCAGCCGTCGTACGCGGTGGCCATGACGGTCGCGACGTCTGCGTGGGAGACCGCCCGCTCGTGCCCGCCGTGCATGCCCATGACGCCGCCGGGTGCCAGCGCGTGCATGCCGAACAGCCCGGCCAGCAGCCCCAGCACGAGCAGGGCGCGCCACCGCCGGTACGGCGGTCGCGGGGCGGGCTGCTCGGTGGGGCGCATCGGGGCCATCCTATGCATGCCCTGAGAGCCGGCCGGCACAGGCATGCCCCGTACGGCCGCCGCGAATTCGGCGGCCGGTGACCGGAGACGTCATTCCCACCGCTGCGCGTTGCTGTCGTCGAGATTGCCCGGAGGGTGCGGGATGACGCAGAAGAGCAGGCCCGCCGGATCGCGCATGACCCACCAGGAGTGGACGCTGCGCACCCGTGTCGCCCCCAGCCGTTCCAGCCGCGCAACCTCGGCCGCCACGTCGTCGGTGTGGATGTCGAGATGGACCCGGGGGCCGCTCTCCTGCGAGTCGAGGCGCTGGAAGTACAGCCACATCCGGGGGCTGCGCAGCGACGCGCCCAGGTATTCGGGAGAGTCCGGGACCACCGCCGCGGGTGCCCCGGCGGCGGCTCCCCAGAAGGCCGCGGTGCGGTCGTGGTCGGCCGCGGGCACATCGATGACCACCTTGCAGATCCTGCTGTAGTGCGCCATGTCAGACGAACTGCCGCATCAGGTGCTCCGACTGCAGCCGCAGCGTCGCGTCCAGGAGGTCCCCGGTCGTCAGGCGCTCCAGGAGCAGCCGGGTCGCCCGTCGAAGGGCCTCCTCGGCCTCGGCGCGGGCCGTGTCGGACATGCGGGCGTGGAACGCGGGAACCACCTGGTGCCCGACGGCACGGCTCTTCGCGACCTGGGCGAGGAACGGCAGTACCGCGGACTGCAGCGACACCGCCGGGCAGACCAGGGAGAGACTCAGGGACTCCGCCCGGGACACCCCGGAGTGCAGCCAGAGCACCGGGATGTACAGCAGGTCTCCCGGGCGCACCTGGAAGGTCAGCACCTCCGCGTCCGGCAGGGCGTGGCTTCCGACGCCCGGGACGTCCATCATGCGCCGCGCCCGGGTCTCCGCCCGGATGTGGTGCGGCGCGGCGAGCGACCACTCCTTGGTACCGGTCTGCTGGAGAACGAAGTTGTCGCTGTGGTCGAAGTGGGCACCGATCCCGTCCGCGCCGTAGGTGCGCACGGTGTCGAACCAGGCCCGCGGCGCACCGAAGACGCGGGCGAAGTCCTCGGCGCGCCCGGCCAGATCGGCGTCGTGGGCCGAGACCTGTTCGATGAACGTGACCTCGTCCGGGCGTTCGGTCACCGCGCCGGTCCCCTGTGCCAGAGCCAGGGTGCGGGCGGCGGCGAACTCGTCCGGGGACCAGGAGCGTCCGAGGAAGCCCTCGGCACCGCCCCGGACGAAAAGCGGCTTCTTCCTCCAGAAGACCTCGAAGAACTCGTCGAAGTCGAATGCGCTCCGCTCACATTCCATGATCTGCGTCAATTCGCCTGGCTCCCTTTCGTGTCGTGCCGGATCAGTAGCGGCGCTTCAACAGCGCGCAGACGTAGTCCTGTTGACTGGCCGTCAGGCGGGGGTGGCAGGGCAGTGACAGGGCGTGCTCCGTGTACCGCTGCGCCGCCGGCCACCGGCCCGGCGCCCGCACGTGAGCGGCCATCGCCGGGTGGCGCGGGGCGAGTTGTCCGTAGAAGACCCGGGCGTCCACGCCGTTCTTCCGCAGGTATGCCAGGGTCTCGTCCCGGTGTTCAGGTCCGCCCGGCACGGTGACCGTGTACTGGTGGAACGCGTGCGTCCGGCCGACCGGGACCGCGGGGGTCCGGATGACGGTGTCCTTGAGCAGCTCGTCGTACCGGGCGGCGACGGCGATGCGCCGGGCGATGTCCTCGCGCAGTGTGCGCATCTTCACCGACAGGACGGCGGCCTGGACGCAGTCGAGGCGGGAGTTGATGCCCCCTTCCTCGACGGCGACGTACCCGTCGGGTTCGAAGCCGTGTTCCCGGAGCCTGCCGATCCGGGCGTGCAGCGCCGGGTCGCGGGTGACGACGGCGCCGCCGTCCCCGTAGCAGCCGAGGTTCTTGGTCGGGAAGAAGGAGAACACCGCCGCGTCGCCGAAGGAACCCGCCGGCCTGCCCCAGTACGCCGCGCCGACGGCCTGGGCGGCGTCCTCGACGACCGCCGCTCCCGCGCGCCGGGCGTCTTCCAGCAGCGGATCCATGTCCGCCGTCAGTCCGAACAGGTGGACCGGCACGATCGCCTTCGTCCGCTCCGTGTACGCGGCCGACGCCGCGGACGCGTCGAGGGCGAACGTGTCGGGGTCGATGTCGGCGAACACCGGCGTCGCCCCGGTGCGCACGATCGCGGATACGGTCGCCACGAAGGTGACCGGCGAGGTGATCACCTCGTCACCACGGCCGATGCCCAGCGCGGTGAGTGCCATGAACAGGGCGTCCGTGCAGGTGCCGACGCCGAGTGCGTAGGGCGTTTCGCAGAAGGCGGCGAAGTCGCGTTCGAACTCCTGGACCGCCGGGCCGAGAATGAGCCGGCCGTCCGCGATCACCCGTGAGATCGCCGTGTCCAGCTCGTGCTTCAGTTCCGCGTACTGCTGCTGCACGTCGTTGCCCAGGACGATCTGCCGGGACGGGTCGATCATGTGGTCGTCTCCCTCTCTGCCAGGTCAGACCAGCGATCCTGACGAGCCGCCGTCCAGCTTGCAGAGCATGCCGTTGGCCGTCGGGCCCAGCTCGGCGATGTACCGGACGCTGCGGAAGCAGGACGCGTAGTCGATGAATTCGTCGATCACCAGGTTCGGGTTCGATCTGCGCAGGAAGAGCCGTACGACGTCGGACGCGGGCAGTTTCCGGCGTCCGGCGATCGTCTCGGCCTCCGCGAGTTTGGCGCGGTCGGCCAGCGGACCGAGCAGCAGCGTCGCCACGGCCGCCTCCGCGGAACGGCATCCGGCGGCGAGACCGGCCGTGAGCACGCGCAGCGCCGCTTTGCTGGAGGCGTAGACCGCCGAGTGGTCGTCGGCGCTGTAGATGGATTCGGAGTTGACGACGACGTAGGTGCAGAACCGGTCCGCGGGTTTGCGTGCCAGCAGGTTCAGGGTGAGCAGGTACGGGGTGAAGGCGTTGACGCGGAACACCTCCTCCAGGTCGGGCAGCGCGGGTCCGGACGGCCGGGCGGGCGGATAGGCCACGGCGCAGTGCACGACGAGGTCCAGGGCGGGATCGAGCCGCTCGGACAGCGCGGCGGGAGCCCGGGGATCGGAGAGGTCCGCCTGGAGGTAGGTGAGGTTCGGTAAGGCCGGGACACGTTCCCGGGGACAGCGGCCGACGCCGGTCACGTCCCAGTCCTCGGCCGCCAGGCTCGCGGCGAGGTACTGGCCGAGTCCCTTGCAGGCGCCGGTGACCAGCGCACGCCGGTCGGTCATCGGCGTTCCTTCCGGCTGATCAGCAGGCCGTTCTCGGTACCCGCGAAGGCCGAGAAGAGCCGCGGGCTGCGGCCGACGGCACGGGTGTAGGCGGTCAGGGCGGCGACCTCGCGGGCGTCCGTGGCCTCGTCCGGGGATTCGGCGCCGTAGTCGCCGAGGGCGAGGACGTCGTCGGCGACGAGCAGGCCGCCGGGCTCGAGGAGCGGGAAGCCATGGGCCAGATAGCGCGGGTAGGACCTCTTGTCGGCGTCGATGAAGAGCATGCCGACGCTGTCCCGTGCCACCGTGGCGAGATGGTCGACGGCGTCGCCCACGACGATGGTCACGCGGTCCGCCACGCCGGCCAGTTCGAAGTTCTCCGCGGCGATGCGTGCCGCCCCGGGATCCACCTCCAGGGTGGTGACGCTGCCGCCGGGCGGGAGACCGCGGGCGATGTGCACGGTGGAGTATCCGAACAGGGTGCCGATCTCGATGACATGGCGCGGCCGGTGCAGCTCGGTCAGCAGTTGCAGCAGCCGACCGGTGTTGTCGTCGATCTGGATCGTGGGCAGCCCGGCGGCCTCCAGCGAGCGGTGCAGGATGTCGTTCAGGACCGGGTCCCTGGGCCCGAGCAGCGCCCGGGTGAAGCCGTTCGACAACGTGATCATGTGTCTGGTCCCCCCGTCAGACGGTCAGGGCCGACGAGCCGTACAACCGGAAGACCGCCGAGCTGTCGGGGACTCCGGCCGGCGCGTCCGCGTCGAAGCAGGGGGCGAAGAGCCTGCGCAGACCGGGCCGCCCGGTGATGTCGGCGAGGCTCAGGGCCCGGAACGCGGCGAACTTCTCGGCGCTGTCGGCCGCTCCCCACAGATAGCTGAAGTTCGCGCCGGGGTTGGCGACGTACATGGGCCAGGTGAAGTACGCGGCGACGTCGGCGAGGCGGTAGTGGCGGGTGAGGCCGTACCGGCGGTCCAGGCGGGCGAACGCGTCCTCGAGGCCGCCCGTGTCGCTGCGGTGCACCTCCAGGTCCAGGGCGGCGGTGATCGCCTGTTCCAGCAGGCCGGCCCGCTGTTCGACCATCTTGATACGGACGCACCGCGCCCACTCCTCCTCGCCCCCGGGTGTCGGCGTCAGCCGACGGCCGAACTCCGGGTGGCAGGCCCACTTCTCGAACCACATGCTCAGGCATTCCAGCCGCTCCGGCGGCAGGGACTCGAGCCCGGAGCGGAACGGCACGCCGGTGCGCAGGAGCACGTGGTTCAGGGCATGGCCGAACTCGTGGAACATGCCGTGCACGTTCTGGAAGGTGATGCGTCCGGTGCCCTCGGCGTCGGCGTGGAACCGGCACGAGACGTACGCGACGGGCCGCTGGACCAGGCCGCGCCAGTCGGTGCGGTCGCGCAGGCCGAGGGTGTGGTTGGGTCCCGGCGTCTTGCGGCCCGTGTCCCACAGATCGAACAGGATGTGCCCGATCTCGTCGTCCGCGTCCCGCACGGCGACCTCGACCACGTGGGGATGCGCGCTCGGCTGCCGCGTCAGCGTGAGGCCGAACACGGCCCGGGTCACGGCGAAGAGGAAGTCCAGGCACTCCTCCACGAGGAACGTCGGCACCCGTTCGGCGCCGAACACGGTGCGCATCGCGAACCCGAAGTGGTCCATCGGCCGGGATGCGGCACCCGTGACGGCCGTGATCTCGGATTCCACCTCCGCGTGGGCGGCCAGTGCCGTTTCGAGGCAGCCGGTCACGAAGGCGCCGATGTCGGCCTCGGGGATCCGGCACCGGGCCAGTGTCAGCGCCGCCGCGTTGGGCCGGCCGGCCCGCGCGCTCCGGCGGCGCCGTACCGTCACCATCGCGTCGAGGGCGGCCAGCAGGGCGGGCACCTGGGCGTCACGCGCCGCGGCCCACACCCGCGCCAGCTTGTCCCGGGTGGCGGTGCTCTCCAGGGAGCCCAGCACGGTGTAGTAGACCGCTCCCGGGTCCGCTCCCGGGTCGGCCGCCGCGTCCCGGACACCCACGCGCCGCAGGATCTCCCACCGGGTGTCCTGGACCCGGGCCAGCACGGCCTTCGCCTCGTCGAGGAGTTCGTCGAGCCGGGCGTCCTCGGCCGGGTCCCGTCGTTCGCCCGCGGTCAGGTGCGCGAGGTACTCCTCGCGGACGGCGTCCAGGCCGGGGGCGGCGCAGCGCAGTTCCCGCAGCCGTCGCAGGATCCGGGCGGTGAGGTCCTGGTCCTGGTAGAACGCCCGGCGCCAGGGCAGCAGCCGGGTGAAGTTCTCGTCGTCGTCGACGGCCTCCAGGTAGAGGAACACATAGGCCACGTTGTTGTAGACGGCCATGAGTTCGACGAGCGTCCGGTCGGTCAGGGAGTCCGCGGCGAGGATGACGTCCAGGCGGGACATCATTCCTGCCAGCGACTCCTCGATCGGGCTCGCGCTGTGTACTACAGGACCGGCGCTGGGTTCTACGGCGGGCACGAAGCGGCCTCCGGGTTCGCGGTCGCGGGCTGGAATCGGAACTCGTAGACGTCACCGGAGTAGGCGGCGCAGTACAGGGCGCCGTCCGGCGAGGCGAGCGGGGTGGTGTCCATCCGGGGCTCGTGGTCGGGCAGTCCGAGGACCTGGCTGCTCTCCCAGCGGAACCGCCCGTCGCAACGGCGCAGCGCGATCACGTTGCCGCGCTCGGCCGTCGCGATGAAGTCCCCGTTCGGCAGCACGCTGAAGGACGTGTACGAGCAGGGGGCGCCCTGGCCCGCCCGCCACACCGGCAGGTGCGTGCGCACGTCGACGCCGGTCACGGTGCCGTCCTGCGCGCCCACCGCCAGGACGTCCGCCGAGAGCGCCGGACTGGCCGTGATCTTGGCATCCAGGCACTCCGTGTGCCGCAGCCGTCCGGTGCGGGCGTCCAGGAACAGGCAGTCGCCGCCGACGGTGCAGATCACGACCTCCGCCGTGGCCCGGACGAAGACCGGGGAGGCCTTGATGTCGGCTCCCGCCGCGAACCGCCACAGCTCGCGTCCTTCGCCGGACAGGGCGATCACGTGGTCGCCGCAGCAGACGACGACACTGCCCTCGTCCGTGCCGGCCGGGCTGGCGTAGGGGTCCCGGTAGGAGGCCGTGCCGCCGGGTGCGGCGTGCCAGGGCTCGGGCAGGTCGCGGTCGAAGACGGGCTCGCCGGTGGACAGCCGGAAGGCCAGGCAGCGGGCGTGGAAGGCCGCCACCACGAGCAGGTCGGCCGCCGGGAGCGCGACCGGGGTCGCGTACACCGGAAGCCCCGCGCGGGCGGCCCACACCAGCTTCCCGCGCAGGTCGAGGCAGGTGATCAGGCCGCTGGTGGCCGCGACGACCACCCGGCGCCGTACCGGGTCGACCACGAGGGAGGCGTACACCCCGCTGTCGAGGCGGCGCTCCCAGAACACCTTGCGCAGTCCCCGGCCGTAGAACCGCACCCGGCCGTCGTCGGCGGCGAGCAGCACCCCGACGCCCGGCACCACCGCGGGAGAGGCGCTGACCGGTACCGGGAGGGTGCGGCCCAGCCGCTCGTTGTGGTGGGTGAGGCGGCGGTGGCCGAACACCACGGGTTCCCTGCTCCAGTGGAAGGTCCCGTGCTCGCCGCCCGGCAGGACGGACTTCACCGGGTCATGCCGGAACGCCGACACCTGTGTCACGGCCCACCTCGTTCCGCGTCCAGTGGTCCCGGTGGAGCGACCTGCGCAGGACGGCGGCGAGCACCGCCGAGGGAAGCACGCCCGAGGCGATCACCAGGAACGGGGAGTGCAGTACGAACACGCCCACAGCGGCCAGCGGAATGGCGAGGGTGTACGTGGTGACGGCCGAGGCGGTGGCGAGCAGGGCACCGCGCTGGTGCACGGAGAGGATCTCCCCGAAGTGGTTCTCCAGCAGGTAGGCGGGGACGGTGAGGAGGAAGGCGAACAGGAGGGACCGGGTCAGCCGTTCGTCCTGTCCTGCACCGGCGAAGAGCCGTACCAGCCAGGGGGCGGTCAGTGCCACGGTCACCGCGCCGAAGGCCGTGGGGATCGCCGCGTAGCGCAGCAGGGTGCGTGCGGTGCTGGGCAGGGGGCGCGCGGTGCTCGGCAGAGGGCGTGCGGTGCTCGGCGCGGTGCGTCCGGTGCCCGGCAGGTCGTCCCCGCTCTGGCCGAGCCGGTAGCCGTAGTACACGAAGGTCCCCGACACGCAGGCCTGCGGGATGCGGCAGAACAGGCTCCAGATCTTCGTGGCCACCGTGACCGCCGCGAGCACCTGCACTCCCAGCGTGCCCAGCAGCAGCGTGACGGTGATCGTGCCCGCGTAGTCGTTGAAGTGCCGCGCGCCCACGCCCGGAGCGTTGCGCGCCATCGAGCGGGCCTCGGCGAGGACCGCGGCACGCCCGGGGCGGGTGAACCGCTCGCCACGAGCCCGCATCCGGCGCAGGAAGATGCGCAGGGCGAAGCAGGCGATCAGCAGCTGGGCGCCGGTGGTCGCCGTCGCGACCGCGACCACCGGGGAGGCGAACCGTCCGGACAGCGGCGTGTAGAGGAACGCCCAGTCCAGAACGGCGTTGGTGGCGAAGCCGACGACGAGCAGCAGCAGGGACCTGTTCTTCAGCCCGCAGATCTTGAGGGCCTCGTTCAGGGCGGCGTAGAGGATCGTGAAACCGAGGCTGCAACTGCGCACGGTCACGAAGTCAGCTGCCAGCGGGGCCAGTTGACGGCTCTGACCGGCCAGGCGCAGCCCGGGCTCCACGGCGGACGAGAGCAGCACGGCCAGCGCCTGGGCCACGAGGAGGAGGACGAGCAGTGCCGCCGCCAGTTCCGGCAGCCGCCGCGCGAGGTCCGCTCTCCCCTCCGCGATCGCCAGGCGGCTGCTGAAGGTGTCCACGACGCCGATGGCGAGCAGTGCGGTCAGGCCCGCGTTGACGACGTCACCGAGGCCGACCGCCGCCACCTGGTCGAGGCCCTTGGGGGAGATCAGGAGGATGTCGATGGCTCCGAAGCCGACCGACACGAGACCGGTGAGGAAGATCGTCGTCGCGAAGCCGGCGTAGTTCCTGGTGGTCAGTTCGGTGTGCTTCATGTCGCCTCGCCTGCCGGGATGCGGAGCTGGTCGAGCAGCGACCGGAAGTCGGCGGCGGCCGGGTCACCGCTGCGCCTCGCGACGGCCAGGCCGTGCCGCAGCACCGTCTCGTCGCGGGGCACGAGGCCGGTCAGGCGCCGGTAGTGCGCCAGGGCGCGTACGTCGTCGCCGAGGCGTTCCCTCGCCCGGGCCGCCCGCAGGAGGTGGTGTCCGTAGTACGGCGGACCGATCGTGACGGCCTTCTCGTACAGGGCGGCCGCTTCCGTGAGCCGGTCGAAGTGGGCGTAGGCGTCGGCGAGTTCGCCGTAGCTCGGGGACCAGGCCGGGTCCAGCGCGATGAGGTCGAGGCCCGACCGCTCCGCCCGGTCCGCGTCCCGGGTGACGTACATGTGCTCCTTCAGGGAGGACTCGTGGTACGTCTTGAGGAAGTGGGCCTCGTAGGCGCGCGGCCGGCCGGCCAGGGAGTGTGCGGCGGCCTCGCGGGTGAACTCCATGTAGCGGCGGGTCAGCCGGGCCTTGCCCCGGGCCGCGGGCACCATGGCGAGGGCGCGGTACCACGCCGACAGTGAACCGGCCCCCAAGTCCCCCGGGTTCCTGGCGAGTTCGCGGCCGGTCGCCACGTACCAGAGGAAGTCCGCGGTCGGCAGGTCGCGGCGTTTCAGGTACCAGACGACCGCCTGTGCGCAGGCGTCGAGAGTCCGGTCCGCGGGCAGCGAGCCGGACTCGACGGCCCGGCGCATCGCGAGGAACGCCCGGGAGGTGGCCGGGCCGTCTCCGTGCCGGTTGGCCACCACGAAGCGCAGCATCGCCACCTCGAAGGCGTCGACCGGCGTGGTGGCCCGCGGTTCGGCGTGGTCCAGGATCCGGGCGGCCGGGCCGAAGCGCGAGACGCTGATCAGGGCGGCCGCCACGTTGACCGACTCCACCACCGACAAGTCGCCAGCACCGTCGGCCAGTTCACCGAGCCGGGCGGTCGCGTCCGAAGGGCGGTGGCGCAGTTCGGCCAACCGGTCGTAGGCGATGCCGTCGAGCAGGGCCACCTCGCGGAGCACATTGGGCTCGAAGACCTGCGCGAACCGGTATCCGTGGCGGGAGAGGTCGGCGGACTGGTACTGCTCCACACACGCCCGCGAGAAGAGGTCGCTGTCCTGGAGCGGCGAGAACGTGAGGCCTAGCATCGTCTCCTGGAAGGCGTTTCGGGTACGCGTTTCGCTGGTGGGCATGGTCCCCCCGTGGGAAGGCTTCTGTACATGCGGCTTCGGGCGTGCGCTGTCAGAGGTTCGTCCGGGCGTTCGCCTGTCGGCCGGCCCAGCTCAGCAGGTGGACGAAGACGAGTGCGGCACGCTGGGCGTCGGCGAGTGTCTTCGGGGACCTGTCCGCCCGGTCGGCCGCGAACTCGACGACGTCGAATCCGATGAGCCGGTTGTCCGCCAGCGCGAGGTCGATCAGCCGCAGCAGGCGGCGCAGGCTCAGCCCGACGGTCGCGGGGTACCCGGTCGACGACATCTCGGCCGCGTCCAGCACGTCCAGGTCGACGCTGACGTAGACGTCCTCGCCCCGCCCGACGACTTCGCGGAAGGCCGCGGGGTCGTCGATCTCGGGGGCCGACACCGACACCTGACGGCCGACGGAGCGCAGGAACCCGGGCAGGGCGTGCGCGCTGTCGTCCTCGACGGTGGCGAAGGGGAAGACTCCGACCTGGAGCAGCCGTCCCGGGCCGATCACGTCGGACACGTGGGACATGACGTTGGTGTGGAAGACCGGATCCCGCTTCCCGGGCCGCGCGGGGGCGCCCTCCCAGAT
Organism: Streptomyces sp. NPDC054770; assembly: GCF_053611985.1. Classification (NCBI taxonomy): domain Bacteria; kingdom Bacillati; phylum Actinomycetota; class Actinomycetes; order Kitasatosporales; family Streptomycetaceae; genus Streptomyces; species Streptomyces sp. NPDC054770. Next base: position 29,662 of record NZ_JBSHBL010000018.1, on the reverse strand, counting down.
CTGCAGGTCCAGGTGGTGGTCGAACTGGATCACCGTGAAGGGGCGGGTGCGCCGTTGGGCCAGTGCCGAGACGACCGGGAGCGTCACGGTGTGGTCGCCGCCGATCAGGCAGGGCGCCACCCGCGGCGGAAGCGCGGCGACGAATGCCCGGGTCGCCTCCAGTACCCCCGTCAGGGTGGTCTCGGTGGTGGCCAGGTCGCCCACGTCGACGATCCCGTCGTGCCATCCCGCACCGTGCCTGAGGTCGACCACCCGGGCCGAAGCGGCCGACCACGTGTACTCCTTCGACACGGTACGCAGGAAGAACGGCCCGTGCTCCGCGCCGCGGTGGGGGCTTCCCAGGGAATGGCCCACACCGGCGACGGCGGCCACCGTGCCGGCCGGGATGCTCTGCGGATCCGCGGGAGGCAGCCCGCAGAAGGAAGTCGTCCTGGAAGTGGTCCTGTTGCCTCTGGACAATGCGCTGCCCTCTGTGTGCCGTGCCGAGGTGCGGGGACGGCGGGCCTGCCGCCGCCCCCGCGTGGTCACTTCACGGACCCCACGAGCACGCGCGGGCCACACCCGGCGTGCTCGGCGGCGGTCCGGTCAGGCCTCGGCGCCGAGCAGGGCGTCGAGTTCCGCGTCGACGTCGACGTCCTCGGCGAGCGAGCCCAGCACGACCTCGGTCTCCAGAGCCTCGGACTCGAAGAACATCGCGACCGAAGTGGTGCGGAAGAACGCCGGCTTCTTTTCCAGGGAGTAGCTTTCCATCATGACCTCCTCCGTTGGACGGCGGCGCGCATCGAGCCGGTCGAGAACAGCGGAACGCGGCCCCGACGAACATTCCCACGGAGAGGGAGTCTCCGTGGCAACGATGTCGCCCCCGTAGGCGATTGACTGCCGTTTCAGGCTGAGGTCCGCCGCCCTGGCCCGGCAAACGTTTCGACCAGGGTCGAAACCCGGGTACCGCGCGGTGCTTGCGGGCAGCTCCCGGCCGGAACGGGTGCCGGTCCGCGGTGGTGCGACGCCCGCAGGGCGAACCGCGCGCCGAACCGGTCGCCTGTCACCGACCGCCCTGGTAGGAAGGGCTGTATGGAAGATCACTTCGGCGCGGCCGTCCGGCGGTTCAGGCTGCGCGCGGGGCTGACCCAGGAAGCCCTGGCCGAGCGTTCCGGCGTTTCGGTCAGCACGATCCGCGGTGTGGAGACCGGCAAGCGCCGCAACCCGCAACTCGCATCGGTGCGCCGGCTGACCGCCGCGCTCGGCCTGCTGCCGGGCGAACAGGACGAACTGCTGGCCGCGGCGGGCGCGGCCGAGCCCTCGGCGATCCCGGTACCGCGCCAACTGCCCGCCCCGCCCGCTCCGTTCGTGGGCCGCGAGAACGAGCTGCAGCGGCTCGACGCCGCCCTGGCACCCCGTTCGGGGGCGTCGGCCACTGTGGTCGTCTCCGCGATCGCCGGCGCGGGCGGGGTGGGCAAGTCCTGGCTCGCGTTGCACTGGGCGCACCGGAACGCCGACCGGTTTCCCGACGGGCAGCTCTTCGTCGATCTACGGGGTTTCAGCCCCGACAGCGATCCGATGGATCCGGCCGTGGCGGTACGCGGGTTCCTCGACGCGCTGGGTGTCGAGCCCGGCCGCATCCCCGTCGCCCCGCACGCGCAGGCGGCGTTGTTCCGCAGCCTGGTGGCGGGAAAGCGGATGCTGCTGGTGCTCGACAACGCCGCCGGCACCGCCCAGATCACCCCTCTGCTGCCGGGCGGCGACACCTGCACCGTGCTGGTCAGCAGCCGCAACCGGATGCCGGGCCTGATCACCGGGCACGGCGCGCACCACGTGTCCGTCGACATACTCACCGACGCCGAGGCCCGCAGGCTGCTCGCCGCCCGCCTGGGCACCGAACGCATCGACGCCGAAGCGGCGGCGGTGGACGAACTCGTCGGCCTGTGCGGCGGGTTCCCGCTGGCGCTCGGCATCATCGCGGGCCGCGCCCACACCGACCCGCACCTGCCGCTGGCCGACCTCGCCGACGAACTGCGCGACGGCGCACTCGACGTACTCGACGACGCCGACCCCGCCGCGAGCCTGCCCGCGGTGCTCTCGTCCTCGCACCGCGCGTTGACCGACGCAGAGGCCGAGGTGTTCGGGCTGCTGGCGATCGCCCCCGGACCGGACATCGGCCTGTCCGCCGCCGGCAGCCTCACCGGCCTGGGCCGAAGCCGGACCAGGGCCCTGCTGCGCAGGCTGGAACAGGCGTCGCTCATCGGCCAGGACGGCCGCGGCCGCTACCGCATGCACGACCTGATCCGCCGTTACGCCACCACCGCCCACGACCTGGCCGACGGCACCCGCGAGGCGGCACTCGGGCGGGTGCTGGACTTCTACACCCATACCGCGTACGCCGCCGACCAGTTGCTGGACTCCCACCGCGCTCCCATCCAGCTCGCTCCACCGGCCCCCGGCTGCCATCCCGAGGCGCCGGCCGACATCCCGGCGGCGATGGACTGGTTCGACGCCGAGCACCGCAATCTGCTCGCCGCCCAGGGCGCCGCCGTCGCACACGCCGCACACCGCACGGCCTGGCAACTGGCCTGGACGCTGTACAACTTCCAGTACCGGCGGGGACACCGCCATGACCAGCTCACCGTGTGGCGGATCGCGGTCGACTCCGCGGGCCGGCTCTCCGACCCCGGCGCCCAGATCCTCACTCATCGGCTCCTGGGCCGTGCCTTCGTCGTGCTCGGTCACCATGAGGAGGCGATAGAGGCACTCGACCGGGCCCTCGCCCTGAGCGAGCGGCAGAACGACCGCGCCCTCCAGGCCCAGGCGCACTACACGCTCGCGTCGATCTGGCCGGACGGCCGGCGGGCGCTGGAGCACGCCAGGCTCGCGCTGGACCTCTACCGCGGGCTCGACCAGCCGATCGCGGAGGCCAACGCGCTCAACGCCGTGGGCTGGTACGCCGCGCGCCTCGGCCAGTACGACACCGGCCGCGAGCACTGCCAGGCCGCCCTCGCCCTCTACCTGTGCCACCGGGACGTGAACGGCCAGGCGCAGACCCTGGACAGCCTCGGCTACATCGACCACCACAGTGGCCGCCACCACGACGCCATCGGACACTACCGCCAGGCCATCAGCCTGTACCGCGACCTCGACAACGCCTACGAGACCGCCGACACGCTCGACCGGCTCGGTCATCCCCACGCCGCCCTGGGCCGCCCCGACCAGGCCCGCGCGGTGTGGCGGGAGGCGCGCGACCTGTACCGGCAGCAAGGACGTCACCAGGAGGCCGAGCACGTCGAGCGGCTCCTTGACGGCCTCGGCGAACAGGACGACCCCGACCGGCAAACCCGGTCACAGGTGAACGGTGCGTGAGCTGTTCGCCCGCCCGGCACGTCGGCACGATGGAGCGGGAAGCAGCACGGCGTGCGACTCGGGGCGGACCTCCCGGTAAGGAAACGAGACAGCGCACGGTGCGCAGCCGCATCACCGGCACCACCGGATACAGCGGCATCCGGCCGATCTCCCGCGCGTCGGTCGCAGGACCGCAACCATCCGCAGGTACCCGTCGGTCATCACCCATGACGACCGTCACCGCTCTTCACCCCCGGCCGACCCCCCACCGTCCGCGAATGAGGCCGCATGCTCCGAATCCACTTCACCTCGCACGACTTACAGAACATCCGCATCGCACGTCGGCCCGATCCGCTCTGGGAACTCGTCTGCGCCACCTGCCGGTTGGTGACGCACCAGGGCCCGCTCGAGTTCGGGGCATGGCGCCGCTCCGTCCGTGAACGGCTCGCCACGGACCCGGTGGCCGGTCGTGCCCTGCACACGGTGCGGACACTCGTCCCGCCCGTCGGGTACATCCCCGACTTCCTCACCCCGTCCGTCGTGGCAGGAGGTCTGCCCGCGGCCCTGGAGGAGATCCGGGCCACCCCTCCCGGCCGGCTGCGCCACGACCTGGGCAGGCTCGCCGCCGAGCGTCCGCTGCCCGCGTGGACCACGGCGCTCGGCCGGCCGGGGGACCGCGGCATGCGCTCTCTGGCGAAGGCCCTGGAGATCTCCGCCAGGACGCTGCTCGAACCGCGCTGGGCGCACGCCCGCAGAGCCGTCCGCGACGAGGTCGACATGCGTTCCCGTGTCCTTCTCGACGGCGGTGTGCTGGCTCTGCTGGAGAGCCTGCGTCCGCTCGCCCGCTGGCGGTCGCCCGTCCTGGAAGTGGAGTACCCCACCCACCGCGACCTCCATCTGGAGGGGCGCGGGCTGCTGCTCGTCCCGTCCTACTTCTGCTGGCGCAGGCCCACCGCCCTGGCCGATCCCGCCCTCGGCCCGGTCCTGGTCTACCCGGTCACCGCACGGCCGCTCGACTCGATCGCCCTCGACGGCAACGGACTCGACCGGCTGCTGGGCCGTACCAGGGCCTCGGTCCTCGCCGAGGTGGCCCGCGGCGGTCCCCGGACCACCTCCGAAGTGGCGACGGCTGTCGGCATCGCCCTGCCCAGCGCCAGTTACCAGCTCGCCGTTCTCCGGGACGGAGGACTGGTGGCGAGCCGGCGCGACGGGCAGTACGTGCGGCACTCGGTGACGCTCATCGGCTACCGGCTCCTGGACGGAGACGAAGGGGAGCTGCACCAGTCGGGGCAGACCGTCGGCCGCGCCCGGTAGTGCAACCGTCCACAGATTGCCAGTAGTTCGAGCAGGTTCGAATTGCTTCTCCCCCGCCCGGTGCACGAGCCAGCATCGAACCGCACCACTCGACCCAACGGGGGAAAACATGAACGTGATCCGCAATCACCGCACCCGTCGCACCGCGACCGCGGGCGTCACCCTTGTGATGGCGGCGGTCCTCGGGACCGCCGGAGCCGCCGCCTCGGACGCCGGGACCGCGGCTCCGCGGGCGCAGCAGACCCAGCAGATCGCCTCGTCCGTCCTCGGCGGCGACTACAAGATCACGCTCACCGCGCTGCGCTCGCCGGAGGACGAGTACGCCGCCTCGGTGCAGCTGCAGGTCTACACGCACGACACCGGTACCTGGAAGGAATCCGACCGGGTCACGGTGGGCGATGTCGACGGGTGGTTCTGGTACCCGCTGACCGGCAGCCACGCCGTCTGCGAGTTCACGACCGCGAGCACGGAGCCCGCACCCCTCGCCGTCAGCCTGCTGATCACCCCGTCCATCGGCTGCTCCGAGCCGGTGCACTACGTCGTGAAGCAGGGCCGGGTGTACGCCGGCTGAACCGTGCTGAGCGGTCCCCATCGATCGGATCAGTCAGACCAGTCGGATCAGTCGGATCAACCAGATCACTCAGATTGTCGATCAAGGAGCCGGAATGTCTCTGCGTAAGCGTGTGGTGGCCGTCGTGTTCACGTCGGCCACCGCCTTCGTCGCCCTGGCTCCGCAGGCGATGGCCGCCCCCATGCCGTGGGAGACCAGCAAGACCCCGGCGACGACCGCTCATCACACCGGTTCGGCGACGCTCCGCGAGACCGGCACGGTCACCGTGCGGTGCGGGAACCCCTGCTACCAGTAGGCTCCCGCCCGCCGGCGACGGCCTAACCGGCATGGCCTGCCAGGAAATCCGTGATGTAGCTCATCGTCATCTTCGTGGACCAGGGCTTTTCAGCTCCGCCGGCGGAGCCGGCCGTCGTGACGGTCGTGTCGCCATGGCCGGCCCCGGTGAGCACGACGCGCTTGGCGTCGACGCCCTTGTCCTTGAGGGCGGTGAACAGGTTCAGTGTCTGGCTGGGCGAGACCAGCGGGTCGGCGCTGCCGTGCAGGAGAAGGAAGGGCGGCGTCGAGGAGGAGATGTGGGTGGCCGGGTTCGCGGCGGCCATCTGCCTGGTGTACGTCTTGATGGACTTGGTCGTCCCGGGGCCGTAGACCCATTGCGCGGCCGCGTTGCCCGCGGCGTAGTTGCCGTCCTGGGCGGCCTGGTCGTAGTCGGAGGCGAGTTCCGACAGGTTGGCCGGCCCGAACTCGTCCACCACTCCCTGGACCTTGCTGCTCCGGTCGAGGTGGTCGCCGACGTCGTACGTCTTGTCGCCGTTGGTGACGCCGGTCATGGCCGCCAGGTATCCGCCCGCCGACTGGCCCCACACGAAGACGTGATCCGTGTCGATCCGGTAGGTGTCGGCGTTGGCGCGCAGGTAGCGGATGGCGGACTTGACGTCGGCGAGGGCGTCCTTGTAGGTGGCACCGCCGGTGGTGGTGCGGTACTGGATGCTGGCGACCGCGTAGCCCTGGTCGGCGATGTAGGTGCGCTGGTCGAGGTTGGCGGTCCGGTCCGACAGCATCCAGCCGCCGCCGGTGATGTAGACGACCAGGGGCTTCTTGCCCGAGGACTTGGGCACCTGGATGTCGAGCTTCAGGTCGGTCTTCTTGCCTTGGGTGGTCGGCGAGGAGTAGGTGATGTCGTCGGTCTCCGTGACCGCCGACGTGTCGCAGGTGATCGCCGGGCCGCTGGGGTCGATGACCGTGCTGGTGCTGTTGTCGGTCTTCTTGATCGTCTTGGCCTGAACGAAGCTCGCGCCTCCACCGCCCGGACCTCCGGACGGCATGCCCGTGGGTGTGCCGCCCCCTTTCGCGGGTCCCGAGGCGGATTCCGGACATGCGGACGCCGACGCCGATGCGGCGGACGATCCGGTCGAAGAGTCCGAAGAGTCATCCGCCCCGCAGCCGGTGAGCACCCCACCGGTCACGAGAGCAGCCACCGCCACCGCGGCGACCCGTCCTGCGTGCCGAGGCCGTCGCCACCGCTTCCCTTTGCCATGGCCCGCAACCGCGTCGTGTCCCTGCATCGTGCCTTCTCCCGCTGTGTCGAACGGAGACGAATACGGAGATGGAATCTCCGTTTCCCTGTCCGGCCACCGTAACACGAAACGGAGATCTCGTCTCCGTTTCAACGGACGGGATGCACGACCGACGGCCGGCGGGCGCTCAGGGCCCGCGGGCGGCTCGGTCGTACGATGTGCCAGGACGATCACGCACCCCCGAAAGCGAGCCCTCCCCATGGCTGCACCCTCCGCATCCGGCGAGGCCGGCGACTCCGGTGGGGCACGCACACCCAGGCCGCGGCGCGACCGCGAGCTGAACCGCCGCAAGCTCCTCGCCGCCGCTCGCGAGGTGTTCCGCGATCACGGTCTGAAGGCGACCCTCGACGACGTCGCCCGCCATGCCGGGCTTGGGGTGGGGACGGCCTATCGCCACTTCCCCAACAAGCAGGCCCTGATCGACGAGCTGGTCGACGACATGTTCGCGCGCGTCGAGGAAGCCACCCGGGAGGGGGCGGAGGACGCCGACGCCTGGCGCGGACTGACGGTCAGCCTGGAGCGCGTGGCGGAACTGCAGGCGCTCGATCGCGGCCTGCGCGAGGTCGTGCTGCACAGCGAGCGTGCGGTGCCGGCGGGGCTGCGGCACCGGGAACAGATCAGGCGGAACGTCGATCTCGTGGTCGAGCGGGCCAAGGAGCAGGGCGTGCTGCGCGCGGACGCGGAGCCCTGGGATCTGGTCGTGATCCAGCAGATGCTGGCCGCGGTGACCGAGCGAAGCGGACAGCCGGAGCTGTGGCGGCGCTATCTGAAACTGTTGCTGGACGGCTTGCGAGCCGGCCCCGAGCGCACGGAACCACTGCCCGGCGAGGACTACGGCAAGCGGCTTGACGTGCAGGGACCGAACTGGATCGGGCCGCCGCCGCCGGGAGCGGACGTCCCAGCCCCGCCGTGCGACTGAAGGAAAATCCTCGGGTTCGGCTCTTGACGGCGCTCGTTCGGCCCCCACACACTCAGGGCCGCGATCGATGAAGAATCCTTCACTCGACGAACTTCGCGCCCGGCAGCCATGGGCAGGTCCGCCCGCAGGCTGCGCCTGAGCCGCGCACGAACCCCTTCTGGAGCTTCCATGCCCTCCTACGGCACAGCCATGTCTCCGCCCGGTACGCCACACCGCACCCTCCGCACCGTCGCCCCCGTCCTGGCCCTGTGCTGGCTCGCGGTCTTCTTCGACGGCATGGACGTCAACATCTACGGCGCCGCCCTGCCGCATTTGCTCGAAGATAACGGTCTCGGACTCAGCAAAGCCTCCGCCGGAACCATCGGCAGCTGGACCACGTTCGGCATGCTCATCGGTGCGCTCACCGCCGGAAACGTCACCGACTGGGTGGGGCGGCGCCCCTTGCTCGTGGCCAGCGTGAGTCTCTTCTCCGCCGGCTCGGCCGTGTGCGCCCTCGCCGCGAATCCCACGGTGTTCGGTACCGGCCGGTTCCTCGCCGGCCTCGGGCTCGGCGGGCTGGTGCCGTTGTGCCTGGCGATCGTCATGGAATTCGCCCCGCCACGCCGAGTGGCACTGACGACCGGCCTGCTGATGACCAGTTACCACGTGGGCGGCATGGCCGCCACCGGACTCGGCCTGACAGTCGCCCCGGCGGCAGGCTGGCGCTGGGTGTTCTGGGCCGGTGCGGTCCCGGCCGCGATCGCCGTACCGCTGCTGCTGAAGCTGATGCCCGAGTCACCCGGCGTCCTGCTCGCCAAGGGGCGAGGGGCACAGGCCGACGCGATCACCGACCGATACGGACTGCCGCGCACCGTCCCGGTCGCAGCACCGGTTGCGGGTGCGAAGGGACGACTGCAGGCGGTGCGCACTCTGTTCGCCGCCGAGTCCCGCTTCGCCACCCCACTCCTGTGGCTGGCATCCTTCTGTGGTCTGCTCCTGGTATACGGCGTGAGCACCTGGCTGCCGCAGATGATGCTGGCCTCCGGCTACGGCATGACGTCCTCGGTCAGCTTCCTGCTCGTGATCAACGCGGGCGGTGTCGTCGGCATGCTGATCGCGGGCCGCACGGCCGACCGCTATGGCGCGGTGCGCGTCTCGGCGATCTGGTTCGTCCTGACGGCGGCCGGCGCCCTGCTGCTCCAGGCGCACCTGCCGCTGGCTGCCACCTACGCCGTGGTCGCCGTGACCGGCGTCTGGCTCTTCAGCGCGCAGGTCATGGTCTACGCCGCCACCAACACCGTCTACCCCGAGAGCGCACGGGCGACAGGGCTCGGCTGGGTGACCGGGGTCGGCCGCAGCGGCGCGGTGCTCGGCCCCTGGCTCGTCGGCGCACTGGCCGACAACGGTCACGACACCTGGGGCTTCACCGCCTTCGCGCTGGCCGGGATCATCGGCGCGATCGCCATAGCTCTCGTACCACTCGCGGGTGCTCGTACACCGATCGCGTGAGGCGATATCCCGGCGAACCGGGGTAACCGCCAGACACACACGGCGGTTGGACGCCCATCCTTCAAGGAGAACCATGTTCGCACGCACGTCCCGTCGTCTGCGCGTCACCGCTCGTCGGGTCTTCGGCTGGCAGCGGTTGCGTCCGGCCCAACTGACCGCGATGAAGGCCGTGATGAAGGGACGTGACGTGCTGGCCGTCATGCCGACCGGCGCGGGCAAGTCCGCCGTGTACCAGGTGCCCGCGGTCCTGCTCGGCGGTCCGGTCGTGGTCGTCTCGCCGCTGATCGCGCTGCAGCGGGACCAGATGCAGAGCCTGCTCGGATCCGGCGCGCTGCGCGCCGCCGCCATCAACTCGGCTCAGCGGCGAAGCGACAACGAGACGGCATGGGCCCGCATCAGCGCCTCCTCGGTCGACGTGGTCTTCCTCGCTCCTGAGCAGCTCGCCAAGCCGGACGTCACCGACCGGCTCGCTGCCGTCCGGCCTCGGCTGCTGGTGGTGGACGAGGCACACTGCGTGTCGTCCTGGGGGCACGACTTCCGGCCGGACTACCTGCGACTGCGCCACGCGCGCGAGCGGCTCGGCAACCCGCCGGTGCTCGCCCTGACCGCGAACGCGGCGGCCCCGGTACGCCGGGACATCGCCGAACGCCTCGGCATGAACGACCCGGTGGAGGTAGTGGCCGGTTTCGACCGTCCCAACATCCACCTGGACGTGTCGGCCTTTCAGGACGGAGCCGCCAAGGAGCGGTTCGTCGTGGAGCGGGCGGCCGTCGAGGAGAAGCCGGGCATCGTGTACGCGGGGACACAGCGGGCCGCGGACGGCTACGCCGAGCAGCTGAGCGGCCTCGGACTGTCCGCCGCGAGCTACCACGCGGGCCGGTCCGCCGCCGAACGCGGCCGAACCCAGGACCGGTTCAGCTCCGGTGAACTCGACGTGGTCGTGGCGACCTCGGCGTTCGGGATGGGCATCGACAAGGCGAACGTACGGTTCGTGCTGCACGCGTCCGTGCCCGGCTCGCTCGACGCCTACTACCAGGAGATCGGCCGGGCCGGCCGCGACGGGGCACCGGCCAGGGCGATCCTCGCCTACCGTCCGCAGGATCTGGGCCTGCAACGTTTCTTCGCCGCCGGCGCTCCCGACGCAGCCGCGCTGCGCCGCGTCGCTGAGCGGCTGCGCAGCGCGGCGGGCACCGTGGGCGCGACCCGCCTGCGGGCCGACTGCGAACTCGACCCGACGGCACTGTCCGCCGTGCTGAACCTGCTGGAGGAGGCCGGGGCCGTCCGTACCGGACGGGACGGCAGCCGCTTCACCGGCGCGGCCGGCGGCTCCGCCGACGACGACGTCGAGGCCGCTGTGCAGAGCGCCCTCGCCGTCCACGCCACGCACCGCAAGCTCGAACAGTCCCGGGTCGACATGATGCGCGGGTACGCCGAGACGACCGACTGCCGGCGGCGGTTCCTCCTCGGATACTTCGGCGAGTCCGTCCCCACCCCGTGCGGGGCGTGCGGCAACTGCACGGGCCCGGTGGCCAGGCCTGCGAGCGGGCTGCGGCGCGCGCGGTCCGGGGCCGCCGGTCGGCCCTACAAGGCGGCCGCGCGGCAGCGCCGGTGGCTCCGGGCCGGTGCGCGGGCGGGCGCCTCCGCGGGTGCCGTCCGGGCGGCGGAGTCGGTCGCACGCCCCGCGGCGGACGAGCACGCCTACCTGCCGGGCGTCCGCGTGCGCCATGACCAGTGGGGCCAGGGCGAGGTCATGAGCGAGGGCGACGGCAAGATCACCATCCTGTTCGAGTCGGTCGGGTATCGCACCCTGTCGCTGGCCGTGGTGACGGACAAGCAGCTGCTCGCCACGTTGCCCGACTCACCGCGCTGACGCGGCACCCGCAAGCCCCGGGCGTCGAGAGAGGGTCCTGCCGTGGCGGGCGGCGGAGCCGACGCCGCGTTCCCCGTAGTGACTCACCCCCGTATCGCTGAGACACTGAGCCGAAGATCCAAAAAATCTCGGACAGCCGATGCCAAAGTCCGACCCTCCGCCCAGCCGATGACGTAAGGATTCGAGAGCCCCGTGCATCACACGTAAGGAATCGCTGCCGCTCATGCACGGCGCTCGGGGATACCGGGCGGCTGGACGTGGCGACAGACGACCGCAGGCGCACATGAGCCACATGCTGGGCAAGCACTAATGACCTGGGAAGAACGCCGGCTCGCAGGGGAGCCGGCGAAGTGAGGGGCGAGCCGTGTTCTACTACCTGCTCAAGTACGTACTGCTGGGGCCGCTGCTGAGAGTGGTGTTCCGGCCGCGGATCGAGGGCCTGGAACATGTGCCGCCGTCGGGTCCTGCCATCGTCGCCGGCAACCATCTCTCCTTCTCCGACCACTTCCTGATGCCGGCCGTCCTCAAGCGGCGCATCACGTTCCTCGCCAAGGCCGAGTACTTCACGGGGCCGGGGGTGAAGGGCCGGCTGACCGCCTTCTTCTTCCGCAGCGCCGGGCAGATCCCGGTGGACCGCTCCGGAAAGGACGCGGGCCAGGCCGCGATCCGGGAGGGGCTCGGGGTGCTGAGCAAGGGCGAGCTGCTCGGCATCTATCCGGAGGGCACCCGCTCGCACGACGGCCGCCTGTACAAGGGCAAGGTCGGGGTCGCCGTGATGGCGCTGCGGGCCGGTGTCCCGGTGATCCCCTGCGCGATGATCGGCACCTTCGAGGCGCAGCCGCCCGGCAAGGTCATCCCGAACCTCCACCCCGTGGTGATCCGCTTCGGCAAGCCCCTCGAATTCTCCCGCTATGCCGGCATGGAGAACGAGAAGGCCGTCCTGCGCGCCATCACCGACGAGATCATGTACGCCATCCTGAACCTGTCCGAGCAGGAGTACGTCGACCAGTACGCGGCCGTCGTCAAGGCCGAGCAGGCGGCGGCGAAGGGCGAGAAGGAACGCAAGTTCCCGCGGGCGCCGCTCAGTTGACCTTGTACGAGCGTCGAGGCCCTGCGCGTGGGACGAGGGGCGGCCGGAGTGTTCCGGCCGCCCCTCGTCGCCATACGGGTGGTACGGGTCGTACGGGAGTGGTTACGGCTGCGGGGTGGCGTGCGGGCCGCAGGTGACGTCCGCGCTGTCCAGACCGCCGGTGAGCAGGTAGGTGTCCACGCGGCTGTTGATGCACGGGTTGACCAGGCCGGTCACGCCGTGCGAGCCGGCGCCCTGCTCGGTGATGAGGCGGGAGCCCTTGAAGCGCTTGTGCAGTTCGACGGCACCCTGGTACGGGGTGGCGGCGTCACGCGTGGACTGCACGATCAGCACCGGCGGCAGGCCCTTGTGGGTGGTCACGTCCACCGGGGTCTGCTGCTTGACCGGCCAGGTGGCGCAGGGCAGGTTCATCCATGCGTTGGCCCAGGTCATGAAGGGGTACTGCTTGTTGAGCTCGGTGTTGTCGCGGTCCCACTTCTTCCAGCTGGTGGGCCACTTGGCGTCGGTGCACTCGACGGCGGTGTAGACGGCGTTGCCGTTCTCCGAGGTGATGTTGCCGGCGGTGTCGGTGAGGTCCGGGGCCGCCGCGTCGACCAGGGCCTGGGTGTCACCGGCGAAGTACTTGCTGAATACCGTGGCGACCGGGACCCACGAGGAGTCGTAGTACGGCGCGCTCTGGAAGAAGCCGATCAGCTCGGCCGGTCCGACGACCCCGCCGATCGGGTTCGCCTTGGCGGTGGCGCGCAGCTGGAGCCACTTGGCCTGCACGGCGTCCCGCGTGGTCCCCAGGTGGAAGGCGGAGTCGTGGGCGGCGACCCAGTCCTCCCAGTCCTTCCAGCGGCCCTCGAAGGCGACGTCCTGGCCCAGGTTGGCCTCGTACCAGATGTTCTCGCGCGACGGGTTGACGACACTGTCGACGATCATCCGGCGGAGGTGACCCGGGAACAGCGTCCCGTACACGGCGCCGAGGTAGGTGCCGTAGGAGACACCGAGGTAGTTGAGCTTCTCCTCGCCGAGCGCGGCCCGGATGACGTCCAGGTCGCGGGCGGTGTTCGGCGTGGTCATCTGCTGGAGCATCGCCCGGCCGGTGCGCTCGGCGCAGCCCTTCGCGTACTGCTTGGCGAGCCCCCGCTGGGCGGTCTTGTCCGCCTCGGTGTCCGGCACCGGGTCGGCCTTGGGCGCCTTCACGAACTCCTGCGGGTCCTCGCAGGAGATGGGCGCCGAGTGGCCGACACCGCGCGGGTCGAAGCCCACGAAGTCGTACGCCTTCGACGCGTTGACCCACAGGGGGTTCTTGGTGGTGACCCGGAGCGGGAAGCGCATCCCCGAGCCGCCGGGGCCGCCGGGGTTGTAGACGAGCGCGCCCTGGCGCTCCGCCTTCGTGCCCGTGCTGCCTATTCGGTCGACGGCGAGCCTGATCTGCTTGCCGTCGGGCTTCGTGTAGTCGAGCGGCACGCTGACCCAACCGCACTGGACGGGCTTGGTCAGGGCCCAGTCGGCCGGGCAGTCCGCCCAGTCGATCCCGGCCTTGGCGGCCCGCGCGGCCGCGATCGCGGCACCCCGCTGCGCACGGTCCTGGCCGCCGTGCCGGGCCTCGGCGCCGGCGGCGGGCGCCGCGAGCGCGCCGGTGATCAGGCCGGCCGTGACGAGTACTCCGGCCGAGCCGAGCGCCAGCACCCGGCTTCTCGATCTGAAGTTGTCCCTCAAAGGGGTTCCTCCCCGTACATGATGACGAATGGTCAGGGGAGATCCTTCCGGCTGTGAGCCTGCTGAGAACAGGGCCTGGCAGCCGTCTTTATCAATCCGATAACCGGACGTTCGTATCCCGCTCGTCCCGCTGAGCGGATCAGCCGCCCAGCTGGCCCAACGCCTCGTCCAGGACCCGGCGCAGCCGCAGCGCATCGCCCGCCACCGCACTCACCAACGCGGCGGGCCCGGCGAGCGGAGTGAGCGCGGCACACTCCCCCAGCATCCGTGCCCCCACCGGCTCCACGGCGAACTCCGGCCGCACGACGACGAGTTGCCCCACCGCACGATGTCCCGCCAGCACGGCGGGGCCGTCCCAGCCACCGGGCGCCCCGGGCCCGCAGGCCAGTTCCTGGTCCAGTACGGCCTTCCCGTCCACGCGCACGGTGAGCCGGCTGCCGAGCCGTCCGGGCTCCTCCCCCACCCGCCCGAGCACCTGCTCCTCCCGCAGCACGAGCCGCCCCCCGGCCCCGACGTCGACACGCGTGGAGACGCGCAGATCACTCCCGTTCGCGGAGATCAACTGCTCGGGCAGCCAGCGCAGTTCACCCCCGTCGGCGACCTGGAGCCGGACGTCGTACCGGGCTTCCTCCTTCCCCTGCCCCGGCAGGGCGATGGTCGCGGCGGCCGACCCGACCCACAGCCGGGCCCCTTCCTCCACCCGGGCCTCGATCCCGAACCGGTCCCCGCCGAGCGGACCGCTCATCGCCCCGACGACCATCACCCGGGCCTCGGCCCCGCTCCCCCGGGTGCGTCGCAGCGCGAGCGGCCCCTCGCCCTCCAGCACGGGCAGCGAGGTACCGCCCCGCCCGTCGTCCCGGGCGACGATCCGCGCGGTGGCGCGCACCCCGGTGACCGTCATGCGGTCCACGCGGCGAGCCGCTCCCGCAGCCACGCGGCCACGTCGGCGACGCCGGTCTCACTGCGCAACGACTGGAAGACGACGGGCAGTTCGGCCCGCTGCGCCTTGGCGTCGGCGGCCATCCGCGCCAGGTCCGAGCCGACGTGCGGAGCGAGGTCCGTCTTGTTGACGACGAGCAGGTCGGCCGTGGTGACCCCGGGCCCGCCCTTCCGCGGGATGTCGTCGCCTCCCGCCACGTCGATCACGAAGATCTGCGCGTCCACGAGCCCCTTGGAGAAGGTGGCGGTGAGATTGTCCCCACCGGACTCGACGAGGATGAGGTCCAGCGGACCGACCTCGTCCTCCAGGTCCTCCACGGCTTCGAGATTGGCCGAGATGTCGTCCCGGATCGCGGTGTGCGGGCAGGCCCCCGTCTCGACGGCGGTGATCCGCTCCGCCGGCAGCACGGCCTCCCGGAGCAGGAACTCGGCGTCCTCGCGGGTGTAGATGTCATTGGTGACGACGGCGAGGGACAACTCCGCGCGCAGGGCCCGGCACAGGGCGGCGACGGTAGCGGTCTTCCCGGACCCGACGGGACCGCCGAGCCCGATCCGCAGAGCCCGACGCGACCCGTCGGCCCGACGTGCGTCGGCACTGAGGGCAGCAGGACCGTGGTGGTGATCGTGGTCGAGATGCATGTACGGCTCCTTAGTAGTGCTTGGCCTTCCCGTTGGCCTGTTCTGCAACTCCCAGCCCGTCCGGCTCCACAGGCCTTGTGTTTCGGCCCGTCCGGCTTTCGACGACGAACCGGCCCGCACCCCCACTCTCCAGCCCGTCCGGCGTTTGAGGACGAGGCCGAAGGCCGAAGCGGGGGCCCGGGGGCGGCAGCCCCCGGAACGGGCGGTCGAAGGGGGCCCACCCCCTGGAGGGACGGGACCGGGTAGGGGCGGCGAGGGCGGGCACTCCCCCTACGACGCGAACAACCGCACCGCCCACCCCGCATGCCACTCCGCCCCGATCTCCGCCAACGGCGCCGACGCCGCGGGCAACGCATCGACCCCCGCCCCCGCGACCACCCCCCGCGCCGCCTCCACCGCCCGGTCGGCCACCCGGTCCACCTCCACCGCCAACCGCGCCAGCACCCCCGTCGCCTCGAACGGGTCCAGACTCAGCAACCGCACCACCGCCGTGGCCGGCCCGCTCACCGACTCGTACGCCGCGCAGTAGGCCGCGTCCTCCGCCGAGAGCCCCGCGGCCCGTGCCACCACCCCCAACACCACAGGCTGATGGGCCCCCTTGGGGAACTCCGCCGCCAGGGCGTCGAGTTCGGCGCCCGGCCAGGCCACCCGCGCGGCCCGCAGCAGCTGCCGTCCGAGCCTGCGCGCCGCCCCCCGGAGCGCGGCCGACGGCGTCCGCGCATCCGCCGCCGCGTCCAACTCCCGTACGTCCGCGCCCAGTACCGCAGCCGCGGCGACCGCACCCGCCACCAGCCCCGCCGTGTGCAGCCGCCCCCGGCAGTACTCCTCCAGGCTCGCGGCCCCGGTGATCCGCCCGGCCTTGACGGCCGCCTCCGCGCCGCCGGAGTGCGCATGCCCTCCGGCGGGAAAGCGGCCGTCGGCCAGAACCAGCAACGCTGCCCGAGACATCACAGACCTCGGCTCTCAGAAGAGGAAGTAGCGCTGGGCCATGGGCAGTTCCGCGGCCGGCGTCGCCTCGACCAGTTCCCCGTCGATGTGCACGGCGAAGCTGTCGGGGTCGACCCGGACGCTCGGACGCGCGTCGTTCTCCCGCATGTCCGCCTTGGTCACCCCCCGGGTCGACTCGATGCCGACGAACCGCTTCCCGAGCTGGAGCCGCTCCGGCAGTCCGTCCTCGATCGCCAACGGGGCCACGAAGTTGAAGGAGTTGGCGGCCGGCGCCCGTCCGATCGCCCCGTACATCGGGCGCGGCAGGATCGGCTGGGGCGTCGGGATCGAGGCGTTGGCGTCGCCCATCTGCGCGTAGGCGATCTGCCCGCCCTTGACGACGAGGTGCGGCTTGACCCCGAAGAACGCGGGCTCCCAGAGCACGAGGTCGGCGAGCTTCCCGGTCTCCACGGAGCCGATCTCGCGGGCCAGCCCCTGGGCGAGCGCCGGGTTGATCGTGTACTTGGCGACGTACCGCCGTACCCGGTGGTTGTCGGCCCGCCCGTCGCCCGGCAGCGCGCCCCGCCGCCGCTTCATCACGTGCGCGGTCTGCCAGGTCCGCAGGATCACCTCGCCCACGCGCCCCATGGCCTGTGCGTCGGAGGAGATGATGGAGATCGCGCCGAGGTCGTGGAGTATGTCCTCGGCGCCGATGGTCGACGGCCGGATCCGCGACTCGGCGAAGGCCAGGTCCTCCGGCACCGCCGGGTTGAGGTGGTGGCACACCATCAGCATGTCGAGGTGTTCCTCGGCGGTGTTCACCGTGTACGGCCGGGTCGGGTTCGTCGAACTCGGCAGCACGTGCGGTTCGGAGACGACCGTCATGATGTCGGGGGCGTGCCCGCCGCCCGCGCCCTCGGTGTGGTACGCGTGGATCCCGCGACCGCCGATCGCGGCGAGGGTGTCCGCCACGAAGCCCGCTTCGTTCAGGGTGTCCGTGTGGATGGCCACCTGGATGCCGGTCCGGTCGGCGACGGTCAGGGCCGCGTCGATGACGGCCGGGGTCGAGCCCCAGTCCTCGTGCAGCTTCAGCCCCAGCGCCCCGCCCCGGATCTGGGAGACCATCGCCTCGTGCGAGACGGTGTTGCCCTTGCCCAGGAAGCCGATGTTGAGCGGGTACTGCTCCATCGCCTCCAGCATCCGGGCGAGGTGCCACGGGCCGGGGGTGACGGTGGTGGCCTTCGAGCCCTCGGCGGGTCCGGTGCCGCCGCCCACCAAGGTCGTGATGCCCGCCGCCAGCGCCTCGTCGGCGATCTGCGGGCAGATGAAGTGGACGTGCGCGTCGACCCCGCCCGCGGTGAGGATCCGCCCGTTGCCGGCGATGACCTCGGTCTCGGGGCCGATCACCAGGTCGGGGTGGACGCCGTCCATGGTGTCGGGGTTGCCGGCCTTGCCGATGCCGGTGATCCGGCCGTCGCGGATGCCGATGTCGGCCTTGACGATGCCCCAGTGGTCGATGATCACGGCGCCCGTGATGATCGTGTCGGGGGTGCCGTCTGCGCGCGTAGCGCGCGACTGGCCCATGGACTCGCGGATGACCTTGCCGCCACCGAAGACCGCCTCGTCCCCGGCGAGTCCGGGCCCGCCGGAGCGGTCCTCCTCGATCTCGACGACCAGGTCGGTGTCGGCGAGCCGGATCCGGTCGCCGGTGGTCGGTCCGAACAGGTCGGCGTAGGCGGCGCGGGAGATCTCAGGCATCGAGGGCACCTCCGGTCTCGCCGCGCAGCCCGGGAACCACACGGGCGCCGGTGAGCGGGACGAGTTCGACGTCGACGGGGATCCCGGGCTCGAAGCGGACGGCGGTGCCGGCGGCGACGTTCAGCCGCTTGCCGCGCGCCGCGTCCCGGTCGAACTCCAGTCCGGGGTTGGCCTCGGCGAAGTGGTAGTGGGAGCCGACCTGGACGGGCCGGTCGGCGGCGTTGAGGACGGTCAGCCGGGTGACCTCACGGCCCGCATTGAATACGACGGACCCGTCGGCGAAGAGCACCTCTCCGGGAATCATCGGCGGCCTCCTCAGACGATCGGGTCGTGGACGGTGACGAGCTTGGTGCCGTCCGGGAAGGTCGCCTCGACCTGGACGTCGTGGATCATCTCGGGGATGCCCTCCATGACGTCGTCCCTGGTGAGCAGCTTGCGCCCGGAGGCCATGAGTTCGGCGACGGTACGGCCGTCGCGGGCCCCTTCGAGGATGTGCGACGTGATGAGGGCGACCGTCTCGGGGTGGTTCAGCCGGAGGCCGCGGGCCCGGCGCTTCTCGGCGACGTCGGCCGCCACGTGGATCAGCAGCCTCTCTTGCTCGTGCGGGGTCAGTTGCACGTCCCACCTCACAGTCCTCGCTCCGGACCGTGCGGGGTCCGGTTGCCGCAGCCACCCGTCCGGACACAAAACCGCTGGTGGCGTGGATGGGCAGGCTAGTTCGCCGGAGTTTCAACGACGTTAACCGCACCTTGATCAGCTCATGACCGGCGCACGAGCCTCCCGACCGGCGCACGGAAGCGCGTCTCATCCGGCGCGCAATCCGAGTCCCGCCGCGCGATCCGGGTCCCGTCCCCGCCCCCGGCCGGCCCGTGACACCCGAACGGCCCTCACCCGAATGCTCCAGGGGAGGGCCGATGCCAGGTCGCCGGTCAGGAGCCCGCGGCCCCCCGGTGCTCGGCCGCGATGCCGAAGCGGCCGCGCTCCGGGCGTACGGCGGCGGTCTCACGGACCGCGGAGACCGAGCTGACCACGTGGTCCACGTGCTCCTCGGCGGGGTCCGGGAGCTCTTCGAGGCGTTCGAGGTCGGCGGCGGAGACGAGGGCGACCAGCGGCTTGCCGTGGCGGGTCACGACGACGCGCTCGCCGCCGTACACCACCCGGTTGATCAGTTCGGCGAGCTCAGCCCTGGCTTGGGTCACCGGAATCTCGTAGGCCATGAACCCAGCTTACGGGGCACCCCGGACATCGCCTCGTGTTCGGCGACAGCGGAATCCCCACCACAGAGTATGTACGTCCTGTACATTTTTTACAGAGAGCTCGGCCGTCGAGACGTCCAGCCATGAGGAGGGGTACGCCATGACCCGACCGTCCGCCCGCTATGTCCTGCCCGAGTTCACGGAACGAACGGCCACGGGGCAGCGCACCCTGGATCCGTACTCGAAGCTGCTGGAGGAGCGGATCGTCTTCCTCGGCACGCCCGTCGACGAGACCTCGGCCAACGACGTGATGGCGCAGTTCATGTACCTGGAGTACGCGGCTCCGGAGCGGGACATCTCGCTGTACATCAACTCCCCGGGCGGGTCGTTCAGCGCGATGGCCGCGATCTACGACACCGTCCAGTACGTGAGCTGCGACGTGGAGACGATCTGCCTCGGGCAGGCCGGGGCGTCGGCGGCGGTGCTGCTCGCGGCCGGCACACCGGGCAAGCGGTCCGTGCTGCCCGGCGCCCGCATCGTGCTCCAGCAGCCGTCGCTGCCGGAACCGGTACAGGGCCAACCGAGTGATCTGTTCATCCAGGCCGAGGAGTTGGAGCGGGTCCGGGCGCTGCTCGAAGAGATCCTCGTCCGGCACACCGGGCGCACGGCGGAGCAGGTGCACCGGGATCTGGAGCGGGATCTGGTCCTGGACGCACACGAAGCACTGGCCTACGGACTGGTGGACCGAGTCGTGCCCAGCCGCCGGACCTCGCTCGGCCTGCCGGACGCGGGGTGAGCCGCCGATGCTGCCCCCGGAACTTCCGCCGTTGCCCGCGCTGACCCGCGCCGAGGGCGAGCTGATCGACCGTTACCTGGACGTGGTGGATCTACTGGGCCGGATCAATCCGGCGCAGAACGAGGACACCTACCGCGCGCTGCGCGCCGCGCAGGCGCTGGTGCGCGCGGCGTCCGAGCTGCGTGACGCGCTGGCCCTGATGCATCTGCGGGGCGAGACGGAGCTCCACGGGGACACGCTGGCACGGGCGTTGCGGGTGCTCGACGGCGAGCGCCGGACCGCTCGCGTCGCACTCCCGCCCGACTGCGTACGGTGAGACCCGCCGGACTCCGGTCCGGCGCGTCGACGGCGCGACCGGGCCGGAGTCGAAACGACCCAAAGGGGTTACCGCCGTTCGGCGGAGTGTGGCGTGGTTTTACCTGCCCGCGGGGGCCGCTCAGGTTGCCTGCGCGGGGGTGCCCGCGAACAGCTTCCTCGCAGGTCCGGGGCTACGCAGGGCAGTTGACGGAGAATCGAACACAGCACTGTCCACCCGAACGGGTGGGTGGTGAGTAACCCCACAAATCCCCGATTCCATTGGGATTTTCGGACACGAGTGCGTGAAGATCCCTGTCTGACGACAAGCCCCCGCCACAGCGGCGGGGCGGTCCGGGCGGACGCCGAGTCCTGCCGCCGCCCGGATTGACCCGTCGACAGAAGTGCATCGGCAGGAGTGGAGGACCCAAGCAAGCCGGGTCGCCGGAACGGTCGCGCCACGACCGGACCGAGCAGCCCTTGGGGTGAAGCCGTGGCAACACGGCCGGGCAACTTCGCCAGCCCGAATCCGACAGGTCATCCTTCACAGGCGGCTGACGAAGGGTTGCGCATGACTGCGCTCAATCGTGTTCCGTCGCTGATGGCCCGGGCCGGTACGGCCTCGGCGCTGACCATCGCCGCCGTGGGCGGCTCGATCGTGATCCCGGGTGTCGCCTCCGACGCCTCGGCCGCCACGATGGCGACGAAGGCACTTCAGGTCGCTGCCTCGAAGAAGGGCGCGCCGTACAGGTGGGGAGCCACCGGTCCGAACAGGTTCGACTGCTCGGGGCTCACGCTGTACTCGTTCAAGAAGGCGGGCAAGAAGCTGCCGCGTACCGCGGCCCAGCAGTACAACAAGACCCGTCACATCTCGGCCGGCAACCGCAAGGCCGGGGACCTGGTCTTCTTCCACTCGGGTTCCAGCGTGTACCACGTCGGCATCTACGCCGGGAAGGGAAAGATCTGGCACGCCCCGAAGACCGGGGACGTGGTGAGGCTCCAGAAGATCTGGACGCGCAGCGTCTGGTACGGCCGGGTCAGCTGACCCGTTCCAGCGGCCGGCCGGCAGGGCTCGGGGCTACGGCTCCTGCTGACCGGCCGCTGTGACGGTGCCCGCCGGGACCGTCCAGGGGAGTTCGATGGAGACGGTCTTGCCGCCCTCCCGGGTGGGGCGCACCCGGAGCTTGCCGCCGCACTCGGCGGTCAGCCAGCGGATGATGACCATGCCGCGCCCGTTGTCCTGCTGGACCGCGGCGGGAAGTCTCTTGGGGAAGCGCGGATGACTGTCCGTGACGCCGATGCGCAGCTGTTCGTCACGGTCGAGCACCAGGTCCACCGTGAAGGTGGGTGACTGCCCGAAGGTGTGCTGCACGGCGTTGGTGGCGAGTTCCGAGACGATGAGGCGGATGGTGTCCGCGGTCTCCGTCTCCGGTGGCAGTCCCCACTCGGCGAGGGTGTCCAGCACATAGGAGCGGGCGGCGGAGACCGAGGCGGGATCGCTCGGCAGGGTGACGGATGCTTCCAGGTGGTCTGCCATGGCGACGTCGTCCCTTTCCTCGGGACCGGAGTCCGACACGGTGCGGATGGTTCGAGTACGGTCCCGGACTGGTGCTTCTTCGCCAGACTGCCATTACCGGGCCGGTCACGGGGAGCGATCCACCAAGATATGCATATATCTGTCGCTCGAAGCGGTGAACTCTGCTACCTCAGACCGTATTTGGGCGGCTCGGAAGGAGTAAGGAGTAGCCCATGCAGAACGGTCCCGCGGTACGCCGCCGGAAACTGGGCGCCGAACTGCGCACACTGCGCACCGGCGCCGGCCTAACGAGCGGTCAGGCCGCCCGTCTGGTGGGCTGGCACCAGTCGAAAGTGAGCCGGATCGAAACCGGCGCCAGCGGTGTGAAACCGGCCGATGTGCGGTTACTCCTGGACGCCTACGGCGTGGTCGAGGGGCAACTGCGGGAGTTGCTCCTGGTGTTGGCGGGGTCTGAGGACACCGCGGGACGGCACCACTGGTGGCACGCCTATCGTGGCGTACTGCCGCCCGCCTACCGTGATTTCATCAGCCTGGAGTCGCAGGCCAGCGCGATGCGCACGCTGGAGACCTCGGTCGTGCCGGGGCTGCTGCAGACCCCGGAGTACGCGCGTGCGGTGACCCGGGCGGCCGTCGACGGGCGTGACGACGAGGCCCTGGACGCCCTGGTGGAGGTGCGTCTGGCCAGGCAGGACGTGCTGCGAAACGATCCGCCGCTGAAGCTCAGCGCGGTCCTGGACGAGGCCGTGCTGCGCCGGGAGGTGGGCGGTCCCGGCGTGATGGCGCGGCAGCTGGCGCGGCTGATGGAGGCGGCCCGGTTGCCCCAAGTGCGGCTCCAGGTACTGCCGTTCGCGGCCGGGGCGCATGTCGGCATCACCGGGCCTTTCGTAATCTTCTCATTTCCGAGCACTTCTGATCTGGACGTGGTTGTTATCGACCAGTTGACGAGTAGCCTCTACCTGGAGCGGAAAGAAGACCTCCAGGCCTACACGGAGGCCTTCGACACGCTCCGGATCCACGCCCTTTCGCCCGAGGACTCGTTGGATTACATCGCCGGGATAGCTGACGGCGCGTAAGGAGGCACCATGACTGCACTGCCTCGGAACGTACCTTCAAGTGCTGATCTGCACGGTTTGCGGTGGCTGCGCAGCAGCTACAGCACCGGAGCGAACAACTGCGTGGAGACGGCACGGCCGCGCTCCGGCCCGTCGGCCGGACTGCTCGCCGTACGCGACTCCAAGGCTCCGGCAGGACCCGCGCTGCTCTTCTCCCCCGAGAGCTGGGCGGGCTTCATGACCGCACTCACGGATTGATCAGCCCAAGACGAGTCTGATCAGATTCGAACGAAACCGATCAGACCCCAACCCTTGTCCATCACCGACTCCGTATCCGCTTGCGCGCCAGGCCCGGCCGTGTCACGCCGACTCATGGTCGTGTCTTGCCGATCACACGTACAGCGCGTTCGATCTCGGCCCCGGAGAGGTCCGCACGGGCGGTCAGCCTGAGCCGTGAGATGCCGTCCGGCACCGACGGCGGACGGAAACAGCCCACGGTCAGGCCTGCCGTCCGGCAGTCGGCCGCCCACTGCACGGCCTGCTCCGGGGACGGGGCCCGCACGGAGACCACCGCGGCGTCCGGACGCACCGCTTCCAGACCCGCGGCGGTCAGCCGTGCGTGCAGCTCGGCTGCCACCTCGCGGGCCCGGGCCGCACGTCCCGGCTCGCGGCGCAGCAGCCGCAGGGCCGCCAGCGCCGCCCCCGCCGCGGCGGGGGCCAGGCCGGTGTCGAAGATGAAGGTCCGGGCCGCGTTGACCAGATGGTCGATCACCCGGGCCGGGCCCAGTACCACCCCGCCCTGACTGCCCAGCGACTTCGACAGGGTCGCCGTGACCACCACGTCGTCCGCGCCGGCCAGCCCGGCCGCGTACGGCGCGCCCCGCCCGCCGTCCCCGAGCACCCCGAGCCCGTGGGCGTCGTCGACCAGCAGCCCGGCGCCGCGCTCCCGGCACGCCTCGGCCAGTCCGGCCAGCGGTGCCGCGTCCCCGTCGACCGAGAACACCGTGTCGGAGACGACCACTGCGGGGCCCTCGTGCGTGCCGAGCGCCTTGCGTACCGCGTCCGGATCGGCGTGCCCGACGACCTGGGTGGTCCCCCGGGCCAGCCGGCAGCCGTCGATCAGCGAGGCGTGGTTGAGGGCGTCGGAGACCACCAGGGAGCCGTGCGGGCCGAGCACCGTGACGGCGGCGAGGTTGGCCGCGTAGCCGGAGGAGAAGACCAGGGCGGCCTCGAACCCGCAGAATCCGGCCAGCTCCCGCTCCAGCTCGGTGTGGAGCTCCGTCGTACCGGTCACCAGCCGGGAGCCGGTGGAGCCGCCGCCCCAGGTCCGGGCCGCCTCGGCGGCACCCTCGGCGACCTCCGGATGGTGGGCGAGGCCCAGGTAGTCGTTGCTCGCCAGGTCCAGCAGCGGTGAGTCGGCGGGGCGGGGGCGCAGGGTCCGTACCAGTCCGGCGCGGCGGCGCTGCTCCGCCTGTTCGTCGATCCAGCCGAACGCCATGACCCCTCCGGTGAATTTGTAGGCAGTGAACAGACCCTAGCGGGACCGCCGTCCCCCCACTGTGTGGCAATACCCACACGTCGAACCGACAGGGTTGTGCAAACTCTCCTTGGCCCGGAGCAGCCTCGTAGTACAGGATCGGCTCTCATGGACCTGCTGAACACGCTGGTGGACAAGGGGCTTCGGCGCGAGCTGCCGACCCGCGAGGAAGCGCTCGCCGTACTGGCGACCTCCGACGACGACGTGCTCGATGTGGTGGCCGCGGCCGGCAAGGTGCGCCGGCAGTGGTTCGGCCGGCGCGTGAAACTCAACTACCTGGTCAACCTCAAGTCGGGCCTGTGTCCCGAGGACTGCTCCTACTGCTCGCAGCGGCTGGGCTCCTCCACCGGGATCCTGAAGTACAGCTGGCTGAAACCCGACGAGGCCTCGAAGGCGGCCGCCGCGGGCCTGGCCGGGGGCGCCAAGCGGGTCTGCCTGGTGGCCAGCGGGCGCGGCCCGACCGACCGGGACGTGGACCGGGTCGCCGGCACCATCAAGGCCATCAAGGAGCAGAACGAGGGCGTCGAGGTGTGCGCCTGCCTCGGTCTGCTCTCCGACGGGCAGGCGGAGCGGCTGCGCGAGGCGGGGGCGGACGCCTACAACCACAACCTCAACACGTCCGAGGGAACGTACGGGGACATCACGACCACGCACACGTACGCCGACCGGGTGGACACGGTCAACAAGGCGCACGCGGCCGGGCTGTCGGCCTGCTCCGGTCTGATCGCCGGCATGGGCGAGACGGACGAGGACCTGGTCGACGTGGTCTTCTCGCTGCGCGAGCTGGACCCGGACTCCGTTCCGGTGAACTTCCTGATCCCGGTCGAGGGCACCCCGCTGGCCAAGGAGTGGAACCTCACCCCGCAGCGCTGCCTGCGCATCCTGGCGATGGTGCGGTTCGTCTGCCCCGACGTGGAGGTGCGGATCGCGGGCGGCCGCGAGGTCCATCTGCGCACCATGCAGCCGCTCGCGCTGCACCTGGCCAACTCGATCTTCCTCGGCGACTACCTGACCACCGAGGGCCAGGCCGGCCAGGCCGACCTGGAGATGATCGCGGACGCCGGGTTCACGGTGGAGGGCGCGGACGAGGTGACGCTGCCGCAGCACCGGGCCGAGCTCCAGGGGGCCGGCTGCGGATCGCACGCGGCCGAGGGCGCGGGCTGCGGATCGCACGCGGCGGCCGAGGGCGCCGGCTGCGGATCGCACGCCGAGGCCGGGTGCGGGGCGGTGTGCGGTTCCCACGAAGAGGTGAACGTCCCCGCCAACGAGCCGCGCACCGACCTGGTCGCCGTCCGCCGCCGGGGTGCCGGAACGGATCTCGCGCCCAATGCCTGACCTGAGCGTCCCCGAGCTGCTGGACCTCGACCGCCGGCATGTCTGGCAC
The DNA here is from genome assembly GCF_053611985.1 of Streptomyces sp. NPDC054770. NCBI lineage: Bacteria > Bacillati > Actinomycetota > Actinomycetes > Kitasatosporales > Streptomycetaceae > Streptomyces > Streptomyces sp. NPDC054770. Next base: position 3,740 of record NZ_JBSHBL010000018.1, on the reverse strand, counting down.
CCGTACGGTCCGATGCCCGGCCGGGCCGAACCGCTCGTCGTGGAGTCGGCGAGCGGGGTCCGGCTGAGGCCGGCGGACGGCTCGGGCGAGCTGGTCGACGGGATGTCGTCCTGGTGGTCGGCGATCCACGGCTACAACCACCCGGTGCTCAACGAGGCCGCGCACGACCAGCTCGGCCGGATGAGCCATGTGATGTTCGGCGGGCTCACCCACGAGCCCGCCGTCCGCCTGGCGAAGCTCCTGGTCGACATCACGCCCGTCGGCCTGGAGCACGTCTTCCTCGCCGACTCGGGGTCGGTGTCGGTCGAGGTCGCGGTGAAGATGTGCCTGCAGTACTGGCGCTCCCTCGGCCGCCCCGCGAAGCAGCGCCTGCTGACCTGGCGCGGCGGCTACCACGGCGACACCTGGCAGCCGATGTCCGTCTGCGACCCCGAGGGCGGGATGCACGAGCTCTGGTCCGGGGTGCTGCCCCGCCAGGTGTTCGCCGACGCACCGCCGACGGAGTACGACGAGTCGTACGCCGAGCATCTGCGGTCGGCGATCGAGCGGCACGCGCACGAGCTGGCCGCGGTGATCGTGGAGCCGGTGGTGCAGGGCGCCGGCGGGATGCGGTTCCACTCCCCCGCCTATCTGCGGGTGCTGCGCGAGGCGTGCGACGCGCACGACGTGCTGCTGGTGTTCGACGAGATCGCGACCGGCTTCGGGCGCACCGGCGCGCTGTTCGCGGCGGACCACGCGGCCGTCACCCCGGACGTGATGTGCGTCGGCAAGGCACTGACCGGCGGCTACCTGACGATGGCGGCGACCCTGTGCACGCCCGGGGTCGCCGAGGGGATCTCGCGGGGCGAGGTGCCGGTGCTGGCGCACGGGCCGACGTTCATGGCCAACCCGCTCGCGGCCTCGGTCGCCTGCGCCTCAATCGGGCTGCTGCTGGGACAGGACTGGCTCGCGGAGGTCAAGCGGATCGAGGCGGGGCTGCGGGAGGGGCTGGCGCCCGCCCGGGAGATGCCCGGTGTCCGGGACGTCCGGGTCCTCGGCGCCATCGGGGTGGTCCAGCTCGACCACGAGGTCGACATGACGGCCGCGACGGCCGCCGCCGTGCGCGAGGGCGTGTGGCTGCGGCCGTTCCGCGACCTGGTGTACACGATGCCGCCGTACGTCACGGGTGACGCGGACGTGGCACGGATCGCGCGCGCGGTGTGCGCCGCCGCGCGGGAGGGATGAGCATGCCGATCCTGGTGATCACGGGGACGGGCACGGAGGTCGGCAAGACGGTCACCACGGCCGCGCTCGCCGCCGCCGCGCTCGCGGCGGGCCGCTCGGTGGCGGTACTGAAGGCCGCGCAGACGGGGGTACGACCGGACGAGCGCGGCGACGCCGACGAGGTCGCGCGGCTCGCGGGCGCCGTCACGGCGTCCGAAGTGGCCCGTTTCCCGGAGCCGTTGGCGCCGGGCACCGCGGCCCGCAGGGCGGGGATGGCCCCCGTGCGTCCGCGGGACGTGGCGGAGGCCGCGGCCAAGCTGGCCACCGAGCACGAGCTGGTGCTGGTCGAGGGCGCGGGCGGGCTGCTGGTCCGGTTCGACGCGGCGGGCGGCACGCTGGCGGACGTGGCCCGGCTGCTGGACGCACCGGTACTGGTCGTGGCATCGGCCGGTCTCGGCACCCTGAACACGACCGAGCTGACGGCCCGCGAACTGCGGGCCCGGGAGCTGGAGTTGCTGGGCGTGGTGATCGGCAGCTGGCCCGACTCCCCCGATCTGGCGGCGCGGTGCAATGTCGCCGACCTTCCGGAGGTGGCCGGGGCGCCGCTGCTGGGTGCGCTGCCCGCCGGGGCCGGGGCACTGGCACCCGCGGACTTCCGTGCGGTGGCGCCGAGTTGGCTGTCGGCACGGCTGGACGGCAGCTGGGACGCGGAGGCGTTCCGGAGGCGGGTAGCGCCTTAGCGCCGGGGCAGGCCACGTCGGTCGGGTGCGACGCCCCCGAAGGGGCGCGGGGAACTGCGCGACCAGCCCCCACACAGCCGCACCCGACCGACCGGCTAGGGCGACTCGCCGAGCAGGCGGACCAGTTCGATCCGGGAGCGGATGCCCAAGCGGGCGAAGACGCCGCGCAGATGGTGGTCGATGGTGCGGGGGCTGAGGTTGAGCCGGTCGGCGATCTCGCGGTTGGTGGCGCCCTCGGCGGCCATCCGGGCGACCATCAGCTGCTGGGCGGTGAGCACGGCGGCCGGGTCGGGCGCACCGTTGGCAGGTGTCAACGCCGTTCCAAGGGCCCGGAGTTCGGCACGGGCCTGGGCGGCGCAGTGCGGGGCGCCGAAGGACTCGAAGGCCTCCAGGGCGCTGTGCAGCCGGTCCCGGGCCTCGGGGCGCTGCCGCAGCCGGCGCAGCGCACTGCCGAACAGCAGCTCGGTACGGGCGCGTTCGAAGTCCCGGGTGCCCCGGGCGTGCAGGTCCAGGGCGGCGCGGTAGTGCTGGACCGCCTCGGCGCCGGGGGCGAGCAGGGCCCGGCAGCGGGCGCTGAGCGCGAGGTCGTCGGTGCTGCGGACGGCGGTGGCCCAGCGGTGGTAGTCGGCGTGCGCGGCGCGGGCGACCCGGGTGTCGCCGGTGCGGACGGCGGCCTCGACGTAGTGCGGGGTGGCCAGGTGCCGGATGGCCCGGTGGCCGTGTCCGGGCCCGAACCCGGCGAGGGCGCGCAGCCGCGCGGCGGCCGCCGGGAAGCGGCCGCTGGTCAGGTCGAGGAAGGCGAGCGCCCACTGCGCGAGGGCGGCGGGCAGGCCCAGTCCGTGCGCCAGGGCGTGCGAGCGGGCGGCCGCCGCCCGCTCCCGGCAGGCCTGCTCGTCGCCGGTGACGGCGGCGAACATGGCAAGCGCGGCCTGGAGATGGCAGGCCCCGTTGTCCTGCCCGGTGGCGTGGGCCTGCCGCAGGGCCTCCTGGGCGGCTGCCCCGGCGGCCCGGGGGCGGCCGGTCCAGAAGTCGGCGTAGGCGCGGAACTCCATGGCCTGCGCCTCCGTCCCGGGGACACCGCGCGCCCGGGCGGAGGCGGCGGCCCGGAGGGTGGCGGTGACGGTCCGGGTGTGGTCGCCGAGCATCAGCGCGGCGATGCCGGAGTGGATCAGCGGACCGGGGTCGCCGCCGGGCCCGCAGCGGCCCGCGGTGGCCTTGAGGAGGACACGGGCGTCGGCGTAGCGGCCCTCGACGGCGCAGGCGAGTGCCGCGAGGATGCCGGACGGCGGCAGGTCGAGCCACTGGGCGAGGACATGGGCCTCGCGGCAGCGTCTCAGGTCGCCGGTGTAGACGGCGGCCTCGGTGGCGAGGGCGAGGAGTTCGACGGCATCGGCGGAACGTTCCTGCCGTACGGCGGCGGTGAGCAGGGCGTCGAAGGCCTCGGCGGCGTTGCCGGCTCTGAGGGCGAGGACGCCGTTGAGGGCGGAGTTGTCCGTACGGGCGGCGAGCCGTCTGGCCCGGTCGGGCTCTCCGGAGCGCCAGGCGTCGGCGGCGGCCCGGGCGAGCAGCCGGGCCTCCTCGACCGGGTCGGAGCAGAGGTCGGCGGCGCGTTCGGCGAGGGCGCGGGCCAGGCCGGGCCGCCCTTCGGCCCGGGCCCGGTCGGCGGCGGTGCGCAGTTCCGCCGCGAGCCGGGCGCTGGGGCCGAGGGCGGCGGCGCCCCGGTGCCAGGAGCGGCGGGTCGTCTCGTCCTTGCCGCCGAGCACCCGGGCGAGCAGCAGGTGGGCTTCCCGCCGGTCG